>NZ_JAAHHM010000076.1:0-36091 GCF_010692445.1 Moorena sp. SIO3E8
TTTGAGTACTGTACCTGATTCAATCTTCGGTACAACCAAGGAGAATTCTTTGAGTTGCATTTTGCCCTTCGCACCTTGATGACAATTACCAGTTTACATGCTTTTCAAGCTTAACCGAACCGTATTGAGAAGCCTCTCGCCGTGAACAACGAGGTTTAGACCAGAAACTAGTGGCTGTGCGAGGGGAAATCAAAACTTCCCAAGAACGGCTAGAAGCCTCTCGCCGTGAACAACGAGGTTTAGACCAGAAACTAGTGGCTGTGCGAGGGGAAATCAAAACCCTACAACAACAACGAAACACTTTCCGCACTGAAGTACAGACATCACAAGAACGTTTCGTTGCTCTTCGAGGAGAAATACGCAGTTTGGAAGAGAAAATAAATGTATCTCAGGGAAAATTACGTCAATTAAACGATAAAAAGCAAGTTGCAGCCGAGAATCTACGTGTTGCAGAAATTCAGTACTGTGGTTTACAAAAAAAGCTGAGTGAATTGGAGTTAGGAATAAGCGGAATCAGGGGGACACAACAGGCATCATACAAAGTGAAACGTTACCCTCTTGCCAATTAAAGATAGGGACGGTTGCGATTAGATCAAGTGGGATTTTTTATCAGATCATATCCCCTTTTTAATTTAAAATAGAAACAACTATGCATAAGCATTCAGCTATCAGTTTAAAGCTTCTGCTAGCACCTCAAGTAGCTTGCGTGGCACAGGCTTTGGCCTTGGCCAAAAGGCCACGCGGGGCGCGTTTGGCCACGCTGTGCGAACGACGCGCTTGAGGTAGCGCATTAGCTGAGGGCTGAATGCTTACCAATATCAATACTATCAATATCGCTCTAATAAAACCTCGACTTCCTCCTCCAACTCAAAATCTTTCATTGCCTCCCACTCGGCTTTCCTTACCGCTAGATAGGCTTGAGCCAATTCTACTCCTAAGGCATCCAACAGTAATTGATCAGCACTTAAGTTACCAATCGCTTCCCCTAAAGTAGTTGGCAATAACTCAATACCCCTCTCACTACGTTCTAATTCTGTCAAATGTCCTGGATCTACCACCACGGCTTCTCCCAATTCCAAACTGTTACGAATTCCATCCAAGCCAGCCGCAATTACTGCTCCCAAGGCTAGATAAGGATTAGAAGAAGCATCAACAGTTTTAAGTTCAAAATTGCTTGGACTTCCACCGTCTGGGTTACTCGGTACCCTAACCGCAGCCTCTCGGTTATCGATTCCCCAACAACGGAACGCGCCACTCCAACAATGAGGGCGAATCCGTCGATAAGAATTAGTACTGGGTGTGGTTAGTGCCATTAAAGCAGGTAAATGCTGTAAAATTCCAGCAATAAACTGACAGGCGACTTGGGAAAGTCCCCCATCCCCTTCTGGATTGAGTAACAGGTTTTTCCCATCCCGCCATAGGCTGAGGTGGAGGTGACAACCATTACCAGCTTGGTCAGCTAGGATTTTGGGCAGAAATGAGGCAACCAGGTGATGTTGAAATGCGATCGCTTTTACTGTCTCCCGGAAGGCTATTTGTTGATCTGCCGCTGGTAGGGCTTGGGTGTATAGTATAGAAATTTCCTGTTGACCAGGACCAGATTCTGGGTAATACTGCTCTACAGGCATCCCTTGCTCCACCAAGGCTTCAGCAATGTGGTCAATCACCTGCTGATGTTGATCCATTGCCAGCGTCGAGGCAAATACGGTATTGTCTACCGGTAGAATCCCCTCAGGAGTTGGCTGCAGCAGGTAAAACTCATTTTCAAATGCAGCAACCACTTGTAAGCCCTCACTTTCCGCTTCTGCTACCATCCTTTTGAGGAAGTTTCGGGGACAACAGGGCCATGGGCTACCATTGTTGACCATATCCCCAAACACACGGGCATGACCAGGAGCATAGGGTAAGGAGGTTAAGGTTTCCCAATCCGGTACTAAGCGGATTTCACCGATAGGTCCCAAGCCACTGCCTGGGACTGGGACATCATACATCACCGGTAGAGCTTGCTGGGCTGCTGAAATGCCCACACCGTGTTTGAGGTAGTCTGGTAAGGTTTTCCGGTGGACTGCTTTACCACGGATTATGTTAGCATTGTCGCACCAAAGGATACGCACAAATCGAATACCTAGTTGATCTATAGTTTTCAGGATTTTATTATTCATTCACATACGCCTTTTTTGGAAATTCTTAGTTTTTGTGGTGTTTAACTAGTAGCAAATATTCTCTCCAAAATCTAGATTCAGTATATAATAATTAATGGTAAATTGTTACTATTGTTAATAGTTAATGGTTACAGTAATTAAGCATAAATCGGGTTTCTTAATATAATTACTGGATTTCAGCCTTTGATTTATAACCAGTTTGACTCCGTGGGTGGAACGGGCATCTTGCCCGTTTTATTTCCAGACTGGCGGTCTCAACAGTGGCGAAAAGGTAGAAAATGAGGGCTCGCCCGTCTTCTGTGCGCACCCTACGCACTACTGATAATGAGGTGCATTGATGACATAGCACTTTCTGACCCCTCATCCTACTAATACCACTATTACCCATCATCCCCCTATTCTTGACCTCCTCACTACCAAGATCAAGACTTATCGGTCAGGGATAAGGCTGAGATGGGAATCCTCAAACTGTTATCTTGGAATGTGTTAACTTGTCCATCCTGGAACGACTGAAGACTATGACACGAAACATTATCCGTACCCCCAATGCCCCAGCACCTGTAGGACCATACAATCAAGCGATCGCAGTCAGCGGTCAAATGATTTTTGTAGCTGGTCAAATTCCCCTTGACCCTAGCACCGGTGAGATTGTTGGTGCTAATGATGTCGCCAAGCAGACAGAACAGGTAATGGCTAATGTTGAAGCTATCTTAGTCGCTGCTGGAGCTAAAATCCCGGACATAGTCAAAACCACGGTATTTCTGGCAGATATGAATGATTTTGCGACAGTAAATCAGATCTATGCCAAATACTTTAACGAGGAAGACGCTCCAGCTCGTGCCTGTGTTGAGGTTTCCCGACTACCTAAGGATGTTTTAGTCGAAATTGAATGCATTGCTGTGATCTAGTCTTGTGGAAGCTGCTAGGGTTTTAGCTGACTGCAAATAGCTAACTGATTACGAAGGAGCTGGGGGGGCGACTTGAATAGTTATAATTCTCTGGGTATAATTCTTGGGTGTTTCTTATTTGTTACTTAAAAATTTAAAATTAGCAAGTAACAAGTAACATATTACTTGTTACTTTTAACATGTATGCTTAAGTTGAAAGACTAGTAGTTGAGTCCTCGTTTTTGATAACGATACTTAGCCACAATCGGATAAACTACATTACGGAGCCGGTTGAGAGCTCCCACAGGACGATGAACTACTAAGCCATTCCACGGGGAAAATCGTAGGTTTTCAGCAGAGTCGTATTGTTTGTCAAAATCGATGATCTGATGCTTGACTGTAAGGCGACCAACCGTAAAAAATGGTGATTTCTTCTCACTCCAACGAATTGTGACATCATCGATGGACATTTTCGGGTTGGTTTGGAATTGGATGCCAAAGTCCCAGCAATAAAGGGCATCGGTTTTTGATAGTTGTTCGATCAGCTCGTCTCGATAGTAATTGTCCGGTTTGCTTTCATCCAATCCCAGAGCCTTGGCGCGATTGATGAAGGGAAGTTTGGGAATACCTGGTCGGGACTGATATCGCATGCTTTGATGGGGAGGCTGGCATGAAACAGGGGTAAAGGCATATTTGATCACAGCGGGATAGTCAACAGGAACTAAGCCCGGTTGAGACTGATCAAAATCTGGTTTGAGTCCAAGGGCATAAGCAGAACCACTCCAATACCGTTCCGTTAATAAACTCTTTGGGGTTCGAGCTGTTACTTTAGCTAGGGCTAGCAATTGCCTGGGATGAGTCCTGAGCCACTTTTGGGCAGCTTTTTCTGACTCAACTATGGAGCCAAAAAATTCATAATAATATTTGATGGTTTTGATAAAAAAGATCTTGGCATTTTGAACAATAATATCTTGAGTGTTTGGTTCGTAGCTTTGTTCTAGGCTTTCTCCTTCAACACCAATCACTTTCACAGACATTGAGCGTGTGTCTTCGACATAGTCGTTTTCAACATTTGTTCGCCCATTGGCAAATCGTAGCTGAACAGGATATTGTTTCGGTTTCGCAAAAAGTCCTTGCTTGAGGGAAATCCCATTGAGTTGCTCTTGAGTAAGCCGAGTTCGTTTCCCTAGTTCGGTCTTAATACTCTGTTGATCAAAATCAAAAATTTCTAGGTTTCCCTCCACCGAGGCGTGGGTTTTGGCATGGGTGTCTCGCAAAGCCCGTTCTTCATCCTTGTAAAGCTTATCCATCTGAATCCTGACTTGCTCGGCTACAAGGTCGTAATAGTTTCGTTCGTCCTTTTCGGGATATTCTGTAAATAGCTTCATGGTTATTTTTTATAGAAAAATTTTGAGGAATTGGTTGTGCTCAAAACTCCTTGAGGATACCAGTGGGTTTGATCGGGTACTGTCAAATTCTGTGAGCAGATAGCTGGTGATTGAGACTCAAATTTTACTTAACCGGTGATTTTTAAATCAGAGAGCTTGAATTTCTTGTTGAATTTTTCCTTGACAATACCCGATGCCTTGCTTACGGATTGTCAAATGTTACTTTATAGCTTTTATCCTGCTGTTGAGTATTGCGGTTTACCACATCTGAGAGAGTATTGGTGTTTTGTATTACTTCCCAACCGACCGGAGAAAAAGTTTCTTCGTTGAAGATATTTTCTGCCAACAAGGGATTGGTCAATGCTTGGGAAAACGCATCAATTGCTATCAGTCGGTTAACCAAGGGAGGTACTGTCGCATTTGGTGGCACATCCTCGGCATAGAGTCCCACATAGAATTCAATATTGTTAACATCACCGTATAACCGTTTTAGTTCCCTTTGAGTATCTTCATCAGCTGTGATCTGATCGAAATCCGTCACCCGGGGAAACTGACACATTTCCCGGTAATCATTGTAGCTAGCCAGTTGAGCTTGACGACCTAAGTCGAGACTTGCCAATTCAACAGGTATTAGGAATTCTGAGGTGTTAAACAAACCAATTTTGCTGCCTGCTTGGGAACAGGTCTCCTCAAACAATGGTCCCAAGCCTTTATTGATCAGCATTTCATTATTCCAGAGGCTATCCACCATCGGAATTTGCTTGCTGTCATAGGTCAGAGTTTCGGGAAGGGCACTGTGCCAACGATATACCAAACTAAATTCTACTGTCATCCAATTCTGGCGATACCATCTCTCATTGGTAAACGCTGGGGGATCGACAATGAAATTAAAGTGATAGGAGGTAATGTGATTAACATATTCTTCCACCACAATTTTCATGATTACCACCATCACGATGTTTCTGGCCGTTTGGAAGAGTCGCTCGTCATCCCAATCGGGATAATGCTTAGCCAGTAAATCACACAGGCGATTGTGTTCCCTCAGACACAGAACGTTATGCATTACATAGCCAATTTGGACATTGGCTCGTTCTACACCCATGGCAAATAGTTTGGCTTTCTTAGCTGGGTCTAGTCGCTTCTGATCATTGAGCGGCTCATACAACCCGTCAAACTCTGGCTTGACCACTCCCTGTTCTGGATCGTCGTAATAGAAGAGAGGATATTCTTCACCATTGATAATCTGGCTTTTCAGTTTCCCGCCCTGATGGGATCTCAGCATGTCTGTAGATTTTCTGTTCAACCCATAGACGGGACATAAATCGATGGCGTGGTTAGAGGTATTCTTTAATTTATTGTAGTGATCAGTGCGCAAAAAGCCATCCGTAAACCACTGCACCCAATAGGGAAACAGCAGGGTAGACTTCTCGGAATAGATGGTTTTCCCCTCTTGTTTGCGAAACAAAACAGCAAGGTCTTCGAGAGGGGGAAGGTTCCCTGGTTTGTTGAACTCTGGATCGGGGGGTAAATGTCGTCCGCTCCAGGTTCGGTCTGTTAATGAGTCCCAAGAAGTATAGGGTGCGATCGCGCTTAACTTATGGGGACGAGTGGGAATTTTGTAGACGACATTGTTAATCATTGTTTTGTTGGCTTGACGTCTTAGAGAGTCGTTGCTTTGAATAAACTCCCAAATCCCCTTGAAGTTGTTTAAAGCCAAGTTTTCTAACCGGTTCCTAAATCCGTCTCTAGATGTATTCCTTTTTTTTGTCATCGAACTAGTTCCCTTTTGGATATATAGCCTTGAGAAATAGGTCATGAAAAACTATGCCTATTTCTCATAACGACAAAAACTACTCGTAACTCTTTACTACTCTGACATTTGCCCTGTTCGCTGTTCGCTTTTGGCCTCACTCCTCTGTTTACATCTCAAATAAAAAGCCTAGAGCAGTATTACTTGTCCCAAGAGTTTTTGTCCCAAGAGTTGTTACCTTTGAAGTTACACATTTGTAATTATAGTGTTCTATCTAAATCTTATCCACAGTTTCAAAGGATTCTGAACCCAGTGGACTGGGCTTCCAGCCTTGAATATTGGCGCGCTTACCTAAAAGCGGTTGGGAGTGGACAATGGGAATGCGCACGGCTTCTTCAAATAAAATTTTATCCACTTGGCGATAGATTCTTGCTCTAGCATCCTTGTCTTGGGTCTTACGACCGGTTTCCAATAGCCGTAGGATTTGGTTATTTTTCCAACGTCCAAGGTCAGCGGTAGCATTAGGTCCGAAGTGGGAATAGTAGAAGTTATCTGGGTCCCCATATTCCCCAGTCCAACCCAATATAAATCCTTGGAAGCCAGGAGACTTTTGTCGGTCTTTGAGATAATCTTTCCAGGGTTTGGTTTTTAAAGTAACCTTGATGCCAATCTTACCTAAGTCATCAGCTATTGCTTGGGCGATCGCTTTGGGATCAGGATAGTAGGGGCGGAAAATTTTCATATACCACAGTTCGAGGTCAAAGCCTTTGGGGTAGCCAGCTTCCCTCAGCAGTTGCTTGGCTAGCTGTGGATCATATTTATAGCTACCAAAATTGGGTGACTCAGACCAATCCAGTAGGGGTGGGGTGAAGTGAGCATCACTCTCTCCTAAACCCTGCCAATATTTTTCGACAATCTTTTGGTGATTAATTCCTAATGCGATCGCAATCCGTACCTTTTGTTTGGAAAGGGGTTTGTAGTTGGTATTGAGGGATAGATATCCAACGTTGAAGGAGGGACGGAAAATCGATTTGAGGTTAGCCTCACCAACTAAATTTTCTAATTGCTTAGGAACTAGGTCTGAAGTGAAGTCAATCTCTCCAGATTTCAACATGGTCAGCCGCTTCCCAATATCCGGGATGAACCGCACGATTACCTTTTCTGCTTTAGGTAGGTTTGGTTTCCAGTAGTTTGGGTTTTTTTCTAGGATAATTTCCTTGCCATTACGCCACTCTTTGAATTTAAATGGACCTGTCCCTACTGCTAGAGATGAGTCACGACCATACTTAGAACCTGCTTTCTTGATGGCTGTTGGGCTAGCGATACCAAAGTAGCCTGACCCAATCATAGCTGGAAAAATGGTTAAGGGCTGTTTCAGGACAAATTGAATTGTATACTTATCTTTGATGACTATCTCTTGTAATAGGGATTTAGAGTTTCTCTTGAAGCCACCAAATAAATCAGCCCAAATTTGATACTTTCTGTCTTTATCGCGATAGCCATATTTGTTTTCCGGGTCCCACCAACGCTCGACATTGAACTTAACCGCTTCAGCATCGAAATTAGTCCCGTCATGAAACTTCACCCCTTGGCGCAGTTTAAATGTCCAAACTCTGCTATTCCGAGACGCTTCCCAATCAGTAGCTAATCCCGGTTCCAGTTCAATCGTTCCCAGCTTGTATTCCACTAGGCGATTGTAAATTTGTTTCTGGACAACTAGGGATTCCCGGTCGCTGATATTACCCGGTTCTAGGTTTTCTGGTTGTCCCACTGCTCCGTAAACGATTGTCCTTCCCTTGGAATCCTTAGGAGGTTTAGTTGGGGAAGGAGTAGGAGTTGGAGTTGGAGTTGGAGTTGGAGTTGGAGTAGGGCTGGGAGTAGGGCTGGGACTAGGGCTGGGACTAGGGCTGGGACTAGGGCTGGGACTAGGGCTGGGAGTTGGACTCTCAGAAACAGTAGGAGTAGGACTGGGAGGGGTATTTTTCCCAATCCAATTAGAAGGGCTAACGCAGTTAGAGAGAACTATAGTTAGGACAAAAGCCACAAGCAACAGTATGGGTCGCCATCGCCTCATTGATAAAACTCCTTTATATTGCGGCTGTTGCCAAGAATCGGTAACTAATAGGCATTAGTGATTTGTGATTAGTTTTTATTGACAGGACTTACCCTTGCTTCTGTTCCTCAACCATAATTGTAGGGGAGCAATGGTTACGTCATCACTATATGTAGCGCAACTGCTTAAGTCCTTATTGATTTATGTTGATTTGAATACATCTCCGATTATAAAAATAATTTCCGAACTTTTAGGCGTTAATTGTGTTTTTTAAGTGTTTTGCGTTATCAAAAAAGTGGTCAAACCCAAATTAACCAAAAAGTTGGAAGCCAGAACTTTGAGCAGGGGGACCCTGGCTTCCCGCTACCTATCACTAAAGACACCATAACTATGGTAAAACCTATACCTGCCCCGCGTCCCCTCACTCCCTAACTAAGGCAGGGCGCTAACTGATCCAAGGCTACAGTCAGTGTCCAATGGCTATGACTCCGCAACAGTTCTACAGCAAATGGGAAGTGACCCATCAGGTCCTTGCTTGTATATGTTCCCGTTCTAACACCAAACACCAAACACCTAACACCAAACACCTAACACCAAACACCTAACACTTAACACTTAATACCTAACACTTAATACCTAACACTTAATACCTAACACTTAACACCTAATTTTTATGAGAAAATGTTAAAAAAATCAATCGAAATTTCATTTGTATAGGACTAAAACCTATAGTATGACGATCCCATAGCCTGTAGTAGGGCTTAAGCGCACTTGGCAATTGCCGCTAATTTTGTGTCCATGACCCCTCATAAAAACAGGGTGTATTTAGCCTATCCCATCAGTAAAACTTATGGGATAGGGTCTTGACTCTGGAGCAGTTATTATGATTAACTGCTCACAGTTAAGTACGAGGGTAGCAGCGGGCACGGTTTGTCCTACTCCTAGACGGAGATAGGTTCATTTCTAATTTCGCTTGTAATTTGTAATAAGTCGTATGTTAGGTCTGTATGGAGTAAGCATATGGATGGTGCTTCTGGCAGCAAAAGGCTAATTGGTAATCACACCCATCAAGAGGATGCATTGAACTCAAGCGTAAACTCAAATGCGATCGCAAAATCAAGCTCTATTCTGGACTTGATTTCCTCAAATTCAGATCAAGTCAGGGTATTTGCCTTCGATATCCGAAGCCAACCCCACTTTCAGGGCAAGAATACACTTGAACCTTGGGCGTCACGAGCCTTAGCTGTAGCTGGTTCAGAAGATGTCGTGATCATTCCTGGCAATCTGGATGCAGAGTACTACGACTGGCTGAAAAATCTTGGCTTAGGACCCCAGAAAGTCTTTGCCTTCAACCGTGAAAATGAACCAGCACTGCTCTCAGAGCTGATAATGCAAAAAGCGGATGAAGTTAGAGCATTTCTTGCATCTATCGGAAAACCTTTGGTGTTTGTTCCCTATTATTCTGCAGATGTAGATAAAGAGGCGGCGTCAACCATTGATGCCGTTTTTTTTGGCTGTGATCAGTCTATTACCTTAAAGTATTTTGACAAGTCCACCTTCAAGTCCCTGTGTCAGTCTCTTGGTATTCCCACAGTACCAGGAACTATCCTGAGTAAATCATCAGACTCTGAGGATTTTGAGACAGAACTGCGACAGGAAATCTTAGGTTGGCTTAAGGATTATGAGACGTTACTGATCCGGGGCGCACAAGGGTCTGTAGGCTCATCACTTTATAAAGTTAACAGGAGTAACCTCGACACTGAGATGCCAAAAATGCTGGCATCGGGAGAGAGTTGTTTTTTAATTGAGCCATTCCTCAAAGTCATTACATCCCCCAATGACCAGTGGATGATTGGCAGCAATGGAGAAATTGCTCATCTGGGCATAACATGCCAGCTGTTTAATGGGTTACAACATATCGGTAACGTGAAAGGAAAACCCTATTCAAAAAGGATAGAAGGGTTAATTCGCGATTACTCCTTCAAAATAGCCCAGCACATGCGAGATGATGGCTATCTTGGCATCTTAGGCATCGATTATATTGTCACAGATCAAGGAATATTTCCCATCGAAAACAACGCCCGACTGAACGGATCGTCCTTTGCATTTTTCATTCTTGACAATTTGTTTGGTTCTAGTGACTACGATGGATGCTGGAAGGTTTTGAGAATTAAAATCGAACCCTGTAGTTTTAGCACCCTAAGGGAAAAGATTGGTTCCTTAATCTACCAGGGTAATAGTACTCAGAATTTTGTCTTTCCTTATGAATTTGACACCTTACGAACTCAAGGGGATGTCACTCTATTAATTGTAGCTGAGGATTTACATCACCTAGAATACGTTGAGAAAGAGCTATTATCTAAACTAGAGATAGCAGCTCTTAATTGAACTAAGGATTGATATAAAGAAGATACGGCAATCATCAGATGAATTTATCCATTTACAGGGGAAATGGTAAACCTAGGCATATCAATTAGGTATGTAAAGTTAACCTAGGCTTTTTCCCTCTTTTTCTTTTTTCGGCTTGAGTTTAGATTAATTAAATAAAACAGATGATTATAGTGATTCATAATCTAAACCAAATCAATATGCACATTATCAATAGCCCAGTTATCGAATCCAGAACCACTATGGTTAAGCTGTAGCCAGCGGAACTGAGTAGCACTAGTTATAGCATCGGTGTCAATGCTCTCAGTAATAGTTTTCCAACTGATGTAGTCTTCTGTGTCATACAAACCCAGTCTTACCCAAGAGATACCGCTATCAATGGAATATTCAAGAGCGATATCTTCCCCAGAATCGGCATTCTCCCCTCCATTATTACTATTACCAATGATATTACCAATGATCAGATCAAAGGAAATAGTACCGCCACGGTAAACATCTAGGGCTTGGGTAATAGCATAACGGGAGTTATCTTCTGCAGAACCGCCATCAAACCAAAGGGAGTTGCCATCGCCACCAAAGTTGGTATTAACTTGACCATTGCTAATTTATGCCCATTGGCTATTATCGCTATCCGGTATCAATCAACCGTAGAATCGGCCATATCCACCACTCCTATACTCAAGGTAAACGTGCCAGCTGTTGTAAACTCGTAAGTAAATGTTTTGTAGCCAGTCTGTGAATTAAAAGAAGTCGTGGAGGCGACAAAGTCACTAGTTGTATCGGCTAGTTCCAACAGGTCCCCTGAGGAGATAGAGACAAAGGCAAAATCGTTATATAGCTATAAGAAACGCTATATTTAATTTAGCCAGGATAGGATTAGGCATGTTCGGATTGGTTATTAGCATTAGTACTAATCATAGTTTAAAGTTTAGGTAAAGTAGCTGGTATAATCTTGGTATACTCAAACAAGTCAACGGTCGATAATGGGATGTCTAGAAGCCTCACTATTATCAAGCTTGGGTTTTGGTAACTTTAAAATTAGTAATTTTAATTTTGATTACTCCTAAGCCATTACCCATTACCCATTACCCATTACCCATTAGTCTGTAGTACTAAGTTTTTTTATGCATGCTCTATCAATTCCAACTTGGATTATTCACATTTCCAGTGTTATCGAGTGGATTGCTGCAATTTGGTTAATCTGGACCTATGGTGAAATTACTGGCAATCGTGCATGGTGGGCATTGTCTTTTGCTATGTTACCAGCATTGGTCAGTGCGATGTGTGCTATCACCTGGCACTTTTTTGACAACCAACAATCCCTGGAGTGGATGGTAACACTCCAAGCAGCGATGACGGTTGTAGGTAACTGTACCCTTTGTGGAGCAGCTTGGTGGATTTGGCGTTCAGCGTAGGGTTGCTACCAATGCCAGGGATAAGTTTTACGGTAAGCATTGAGCTATCAGCTATCAGCTATCAGCTATCAGCTATCAGCTATCAGCTATCAGCTATCAGCTATCAGCTATCAGCTATCAGCTATCAGCTATCAGCTATCAGCTATCAGCTATCAGCCTATCAGCTATCAGCTATCAGCTATCAGCTATCAGCTATCAGCCATTAGCCTTGGCCTATGGCCACGCTACGCGAATGGCCACGTTACGGGAACAGTTTATGCGCTACACCCACGCTACTTGAGGTGCTTTTGAATAAAATAAGCTGACGGCTGACGGCTGACGGCTGACGGCTGAATGCTTACGTTTTACGAATCATTTTGACAACTCGAGCATTTTTCCTGATCTTCAGATGATTTCTAAAGAAACATTATTTGCTATTTCCCTATTTCCTTACCTAGGATTCTTGTGGTTTATCACTCGTTCTGGACAAACACCCCGTTTAGCGCTAATCGGATTTTACGTCCTCTTGGTGTTTGTTTTTATTACTATTCCAGCTGGGATTTATTCCGAGGTAGTTTATCAGGAAGCATTAGCTGATGTGGATTGGCTACATGGCAGTGCTGAGTTTTTTTTAACCCTGTCCAATACTTTAGTAGTATTGGGGTTCCGACAAGCAATTATGGAACATATCGCAAAGGGAACAGGGAGTAGGGAGTAGGGAGTAGGGAGTAGGGAGTAGGGAGTAGGGAATATGCCATCAAAAATTCTCACAATTCCTACAGGGATTGCTATCAGGGTTTCAAGTAATCAGGTAATTAGATGATAATGAGGGGATAGGGAGATCAGCTAGATAAGATCAAAAAATCCCCTATGATGACCATCAGTCCTGATCACATCATTGTTTATCTGTTCATAGATAGGGCAATATATAATTATAGATAAAAGCCCGACTGCTGACCACGATAATGAGCTACTGTCTCAATCCCACTTGCCCCAATCCCAAAAATCGAGAAGGAACTAAATTTTGCATTGCCTGTGGCTCGAAGTTGCTGCTCAAAGAGCGATACCGAGGGATTAAACCTATAGGTCAGGGTGGATTTGGTAAAACCTTCTTGGCTGTGGATGAAGATAAACCTTCCAAACCTCCCTGCGTCATCAAGCAGTTTTTTCCCCAAGCCCAGGGAACTAACACGGTTCAAAAAGCAGCTGAGTTATTCACCCTGGAAGCGGTACGGCTGGATGAGTTGGGCAAACATCCTCAAATTCCGGAATTGCTGGCGTATTTTTGTCAAGATAGCCAACAGTATTTGGTGCAAGAGTTTATCGATGGACAAAACTTAGTCCAAGAACTGGCCAGTGGGGGAGGATTTAATGAAGCACAAATTCGGGCGCTACTGGATGATTTGCTGCCATTGCTGCAATTTGTTCATCAACATCATGTCATCCACCGGGACATCAAGCCAGAAAACATTATTCGCCGCAGGAGTTTAAGGTCTTCGGTTGTCGGGGGAGCAACCCAGGTCCCTGGTCAACTGGTTCTAGTTGATTTTGGAGCATCGAAAGCTGCTACTGGCACTAGTCTAGGCAAAACTGGGACAGCGATTGGCTCATTTGGTTATGTATCACCAGAGCAAAGTATTGGTAGAGCAGTTTTTGCCAGTGATATCTATAGTCTTGGTATCACTTGTATTCATTTGTTGACCAATAGGCACCCCTGTGATTTATTTGATGTCAGGGAGGGTGTCTGGATTTGGCGCAACGTTTTGAGTCATCCTATTAGTGATCAGCTTGGTCGCATCATCGACAAGATGATAGCGGGGGCTATTAACCGACGTTATCAATCAGCGGCTGAGGTAAGTAAAGAGTTGCATCTTCAGACAACTCCCGCAACACCTCTAAGGCAACAAAAACCAGTTACACCTTTAAGACAACGAAAACCAGTTACACCTATCAAACCTACTGTACCATCAAAGCCTGCAGTTGGGGGATTGAATAAAAGGATTGCTCAAGAATTAGAAGAATTGAAGTCTGAAATTATGGGTAATCCGACCCCTAACTCAAAACATCCAACTCTTGGCTCTAAGGTTGCTGGTTCTAGCAGTTTACCGAAAACTAAAACTAAACTTGATCGGGAATTGGAGGAGATTCAATCTGAGTTTATTGGCTCTTCTAATCCTCAGCAAAATCCTGGTTAAGGTTGAGACAGAAGGGAGCAGGGAGTAGGGAGTAGGGAGTAGGGAACAGGGAGCAGGGAGCAGGGAGCAGGGAGTAGGGAAAAGGGAAAAGGGAATAGGGAATAGTAAAAAAGAGCTCCGAAGAGTTTTTGATGTTATTATAAATCAGCAAGATTGTTCATGAACTATTTGTAAATGCTATAGTTTTAGTAGATTGCTAAGAACAGAAGAGCAAAGACTCAACTCCTTACTCAACTCTTAATAACTGGAGCAGTACGGGCATCAAATCCGCTAGCTTTGAGAGCATTAACCGTTACTTGGTCATCTTGCACCCAGTATTTAGAATCAAAACGGACAAATTGATACTGCTGGGGTGTAGGAATAGTTGCCAGTACGGGTACTTTTGCCTGACGTTTTTTACCGGAATGTTTTTGCAGAATCGATTTTAATTGGTTAAGGTTGTTTGTCGTAACTTGCTTAGGGGTAAGTTCTACTACTACTGTTCTTAAACTTTCAATTAGCTCAGCATCTTCAATAATCAGTTGAATTTTCTCATCTCGCTCATCCACCTTCGCCCAAATAATTAAACGGGAATCGGCTTGCAGTAATGAACTAATTTTTTCGTAAGTTTTTGGGAATACAACTCCTTCAGCTTGACCGGTCAGATCTTCCATCTGCACAAAGGCCATGCGTTCATTATTTTTTTTGGTGAGGTGAGGCTTAACTTCAGTGAGCATCACAATAGCACTCAACGTTGTCCCCTTCTTTTGGTCTCCTAACTCGGCCAAACTGACAGGAGAAAGCACTTGAGCTACTGGACGGGCTGATTTTAAAGGATGGTCAGACACATAAAAACCCAGCAATTCTTTTTCCCAATTTAATTTTTCTTGGCGTGAAAAATCAGAAACTGCTGGAGCGGTGGGAGCAGATTCCCAAGCATTATTGTTCTGATTTTGATCTTGCTCAGAATTAGTATTGCCAAAGAGATCAAAAATGTTCAGCTGACCACTTTCTCGGTCTTTGGCACGGTCTTGCCCCCAACTAATTACTGGGTCGAGGTCTTTGATAAGTTGCTGGCGGTTGGGCTGAATGCTATCAAAGGCACCACAGTAAATCAAAGCTTCCAAACCACGGCGGTTAAGGGTGCGCAAATCGACGCGATCGCATAAATCTGCCAAAGCCTTAAACTCACCACCAGTC
This sequence comes from Moorena sp. SIO3E8, assembly GCF_010692445.1. NCBI lineage: Bacteria > Bacillati > Cyanobacteriota > Cyanophyceae > Coleofasciculales > Coleofasciculaceae > Moorena > Moorena sp. SIO3E8. The sequence continues at coordinate 15,397 of NZ_JAAHHM010000076.1, forward strand.
TCCCGAGCCTTGATAATACAATTAATTGCTCCGTGTCCCAAATTCCGGATTGCTGAAAACCCGAACAATATACTATTAGAGATGGGGGTAAAATCAAAATCAGAACGATTGATATCCGGTGGCAAAATCTCAATGCCCATAGTTGAGCAAGTAGCAATATATTTCTGTATCTTGTCCGTGCTGTTACTACTCGCTGTCAGCAGTGCTGCCATATATTCAACTGGGTAATTCGCCTTGAGATAGGCAGTTTGATAGGTTACATAGCCATAGGCGGTGGAGTGAGATTTGTTGAAGCAATTGGAAGCAACCATACCGTTTGCCAAAATAAAGTTATGGTCGCTCTTGACACCAATATCATAGACAGGTTGAGTACCTAAGGATTTACGGCTGATGATTTTAACCATCGATTAAATTGACGGGGTAACTAGACTTTTACTTTTGCTGATTAGGGATTAGGGATTAGGGTTTAAATACTATAACCTAACATTATTAACCTAACATTATTTCTAATACCATTAACCATTAACCTAACCCCTAACACCTAACCCCTAACACCTAACCCTAAAAACTAAATTGACAGAGTACTAGCTTACTAGCTTTCTCTTGATTGCTGAACCTGCACCAATGACTCCCACCGCTAGTAACCCTAATACTGAGAAGGGTTCGGAGACAGGGGTAGCAATGATTTGTCCTCTAATTATCCCTGCTGGGTCATTTTCTGAGTGAAGATTCAAATAAAGATCCGTATCTGCACCAGGAGCAGTAGCCAGCAGTCCAGGAGCAATCTCACTCAAGGAAGTACTGGCAGGATCATCAAGATCCCAAATTCCTGAGATAGTGGTTGAGCCATCCGAGTTAAAGGTAACCGTGCGGTCATTATTATCCTGATCCGGACCAAAAATACCAAAGACTACCGGACCATTTTCCCCACGGGGAGCTTGGTGAAAATGGAGCAAGGTAGCAACATCTAGAGCATTTGCAGGACTTGGTACATCTGCTAGCTGGCTAAAGTCAACACCAACAACGTTAATACTGTAACTCAGTTCTGTAGCAGCATCATTGAGTTTTAAGCTGGCAGAGCCAGTTGCTGGGGATTGGGTAACCCCTCCAGGAGCGACTTCCTGAGCACTATCCAATGTTGCTTGAAACAGGGTATAGGCACTGGCTGGTGTACTAGCCAAGGATGGCAGTAATGCCAATCCTGTGACTAAGGTGGTAGATGCTAAGAAATGTTTCATGAGTTTATCCTTTAGTGTGTAGAGAAGTGGAAATTTGACCGACCTAATAACTATAGTTTTTTTTCATCAGAGAAAAAAGCGGTCAAGTCTCAACTTTTATAATATTTTTATGGCTCAGTTTACGGTTGACGGCTGACGGCTGAATGCTTACCCACAAACCACTGTCAACCGTCCACAAACAACCAGTTATTTATTTATTTATTTCTTATCTAATTCCTCCCCAGTCTCAAAAATAATCACAAATTCGACATCAGGCATCAGCTGTCGGAGACGGTGCAAGTGACCCTCTGCATTTGAACGGTTACGGAAGCGAGCAACAACTACTCGTTGCATTTTGGGTAATAACCGCACAATTACCCACGGACTAAGACGGTCGCGATAGGTCATAATAAAATTATCTCCTATGTTACTAGGGGTAATAGCCAGCCCCGTAGTTGTTCACTCTGAGGGGGCTGGTTTTGACCTTGTTAATTAAGGTCACTTTTATTATAGCACGAAACTAATCTTTAATGATCACTTTTTCTAGAAAAGTTTTAATTTATATATTACTTAATTCGTCCATAATTATGGTGCATTTTTAAGAAATTTTATAGGTAAATATAAAATTGTATTTGCCATTAATACTTAATAAGTTATAATGGCAATATAATAGCGATTGCTTAATTGCTGAAACAGACTTAAAAAAGTCAATTAATTGATGTAATTAGGGAACTATATACAATTGAAATGTTTGATTTTATTGGAAAACAAAACTGAGGATATATTGCCCCTCTTACCTTTTGGCTCTTGCCTCTTGCCTTTGAGAGTATGTTCACAACCGAGATCACAAGGCTATAAGATGGTAGCCCTAAGGCTGACCTATAGAATAGTATTGTAAATGCCCAAAATAGGAACTTGACTAGACTGCGTTCGCGTAGCGTGACCTACGGCCAATCGCTTTTAGCGGAAGCGAAGCTTCATCGCATAGCCAAAGCCAAAATGCCATGCGCGCCCATTGAGCCGCTAGGGGAACGCATTCTCAAACCCGAATCCTACGAAGCTCAGATCTGGCATCTCGCACATGCAACCTGTTGACTATACCACCCTGACCGCTGCTTGTTCTGAGCTGCGTGCTACCTGGGTACCAGGACGTACCGAACAAGTCTATCAACGCGATCGCTACACCATTGCCATCGCCCTACGCACCCTAAATGGTCGAGGTTGGCTCACCATTTGTTGGCATCCCCAAGCCGCCCGAATTTGCATAGGAGATCCACCACCAAGGGTTCCCGACACCTTCACCTTTAGTGACCAACTGAGGCACCAGTTAGGTGGCTTCGCCCTAATTGCCATCGAAACCATTGCCCCTTGGGAGAGAGTCTTAGACCTGCAATTTGCCAAACGCCCTGGAGAAGCTCCGACTTGGCATTTGTATGTAGAAATTATCGGCAAATACAGTAACCTAATCCTCACTGATGCTGACAATCTAATTGTCACCACTGCTCATCAAGTCAGTAACCAGCAATCCAGCGTCCGTACTATTCAAACCGGTCAACCCTACGAACTCCCACCAGCCCTCACTGGCACTAGCCCCAGTTTGACTGAATCCTACCAGAGCTGGCAAGAACGAGTCAGTTTGATACCAGGAGCAGTAGCAAATCAGTTACTCAAAAGTTATCGAGGATTGAGTCCCACCCTCGCTCGCTCAATGGTACAAGCAGCTGGTTTAGACCCAAAGCAATCCACCGAAACCCTAGAAGAATCCGACTGGCAAAACCTATTTCAACGCTGGCAACAATGGTTACAAACTTTATTAAACGCCAGCAAGTTCTCTACAGACAACCTTAAACCTGCCAACCTTAAACCAACCAACCTTCAACCAACCAACCTTCAACCAGCCAACCTTCAACCTGTTAACCTTCAACCAGCCAACCTTCAACCAGCCAACCTTCAACCAGCCAACCTTCAACCTGCTAACCTTCAACCTGCCAACCTTTTTCAGCCAGGCTGGACAAACCAAGGATATACAGTAATGGATTGGGGGATAGTTAAACCAGCTGAAAATATCCAAACCTTACTCAATTCCTACTACACCAACCAGTTCAATCAACACGAGTTTGCCCGGTTGCATAACCAACTCACTCAGAAGCTAAATAATAACTTACGAAAACTACGGCAAAAAGCCTCTAGCTTTAAGGAACGTTTACAGCAATCTGACCAAGCTGATCAATCCCGAGAAAAAGCTGACTTATTAATGGCATATCTCCAGGATTGGCAACCAGGGATGAAATCGATCACCCTACCTGACTTTGAAACCAACCAGCCAGTCAAGATTCCCTTAAATCCTGAGAAAAATGCTGTCCAAAATGCCCAAGCTTTCTACAAGCGACACCAAAAACTGAAACGAACTCGGGATGCGGTTGAGCCATTACTAAAAGAAGTACAAGAGGAAATACAGTATTTAGAGCAAGTCGAGGCATCATTGACTCAGCTAAATACCTATAACACTCTAGACGACTTACAAACCCTACAGGAAATCCGCGAAGAGCTAATTGGGCAAGGATATTTAGAAGCTTCTGCTCAAAGGAGTCGTAATCTATCGGATGTTTCACAGCCCTATCGATATCAAACTCCCAGTGGCTTTGAATTATTGATTGGTCGCAACAATCGGCAAAATGACCAGCTGACATTTCGTACCGCTGGGGATTATGACCTCTGGTTTCATACCCAAGAGATTGCTGGGAGTCATGTACTACTGAGATTAGAGCCAGGAACAGTAGCTGATCCAGCAGATTTGCAATTTGCTGCTGATCTAGCCGCTTACAACAGCCGGGGGTGTCAGAGTGAACAGGTACCAGTTGTTTACACGAAACCCAAATATGTCTATAAGCCCAAAGGAGCTAAACCAGGCATGGCGATTTATAAGCACGAGCAAATCATCTGGGGGCGTCCTGATCAAGGTCGTGATTACCTGATGGAATCTTTCTCAACCCAAAAAATGTAAACTTTAATTACAAAAAAGAACGTATTCTCTGTTACGATCAAATTATCAGAAATTTTTAGGCTGTCGGTTTGGGAACGCGCAGCCTGGATTTTCCTCATGGAGAATGACGACGTATCTCTAATTAATGGTGTAGACCATACCAGCTGTATCCACAGCTGGTGATTTTTTTTAATATGTAGCAGTACTTTAGCTATTTGGTATCAGGAAAATCCCCTTTCCCCTTGGTCAATCAGTTGCACAGCAAAAACCTCAGCAAATTTAGCACAGAGATCTAACCTTACCTGTTCCACACTAAGATCCGCAATAAACTGAGCTAGACTACCCACCGGTTTATCCGCAATGCCGCAGGGAACGATATGATTAAAACCTGCAAGGTCAGGACAGACATTCAAAGCAAAGCCATGCATGGTAATCCAGCGCTTCACCTTAATGCCAATGGCAGCAACTTTACATCCTTCTAGCCAGACACCAGTCATCCCAGTCACCCGCTCACCCTTGAGTCCATAGACAGCCAATACCTGAATCAAAACTTCCTCCAGCTGTCTGAGGTACCAGTGTAAATCTTGGCGATAATACCGGAGATTGAGAATCGGGTAGCCTACCAGCTGTCCAGGACAGTGGTAGGTCACTTCACCACCACGCTCTATCCGATGCACCTCCGAGTTAACCTGATTGGGATCGAATTTGAGAAAGTCAATACTCGACCCTTTTCCTAGGGTGTAAACCGGTGGATGCTCCAGCAACAGGAGAATATCATCCAAACTGGAATCTTGGAGCCGTTGACTAACTAGCGATCGCTGTTGCTCCCAAGCCACTGTGTAAGGGACTAAGCCTTGATGACTAATTAAACATTTACGCACGATCCTTAATTATCTCATACTTTATGCGCTATTTTATCAATGTCAACGAATGCAAAGGAATTTAAAGAGAAATCAAAAGTTGATGTTCTCTAGAATACAAAGTGATAGGGTAAGAGTATGAAGCAATAGCAGATCTCCCCAACCTCCACTGCTATTGTCAAGCGCAAACGTTACGAGATGGAGTAGTCAGTATGAAGCTTGTTATCCAAGGTAAAAACATCGATATCACCGATGCAATTCGTGACTATGTACATCAAAAAATAGAAAAGGCGGTCAATCATTTTCAAAACATTACCAATCAGGTGGATATAAATCTATCGGTGGCTCGTAATCCTCGGATAAACCCTAAACAGACAGCTGAAGTAACCATTTATGCCAATAAGACAGTGATTCGGGCCCAAGAGGGTACTGAAAACTTGTATGCCAGCATTGATCTGGTGGCTGATAAGATTCATCGTCAACTGCGCAAATATAAGGAGAAGCTGCAATCTCAGAAAACCCGTAATCAGGCCAAGACAGAGGTAATACTAGAAGAAGAATCGGTGCCAGTTGATCTGATTAGCGATCGCACTCCTGAGCTACCGGAAGAAGTGGTGCGCATGAAGTATTTTGCCATGCCGCCAATGACTGTAGAGGAAGCTTTGGAACAACTAGAGCTAGTAGACCACGATTTTTATATGTTCCGGAACATTAAAAGCGGGGAGATTAATGTAATCTATGAACGCAATCATGGCGGATATGGAGTAATCCAGCCCCGTAATGGCAATGGAAAAACTCACCACACTAACGGTAAGGTGCCTCAAAGCCTTAGTGCTGCCGCAGGATTCTTATAAAAACTCGGCTGTTGGTTAAAGGTTGACCGTTGACCGTTGACCGTTGAGCAGAGTTAACAAAATCTTCTCAAAGCTCCACACCATCTTAAAAGCTTGGTGTGGGGTTGTTTGCTATCACAATTTATGCCTGACGTTATGGTGTTTCCATTGAAATTTGAATTGTCAGAAGGAAAACCAGCTGAACAACCCTGCTCTTAGCACAGGGTTGTTCAACTGGGTTTTGGGATAAGATTAAGAGGGAATTTTATTGTAAGGACATGGATAGAAATAAACAGGACTTACCCCAGCCAGCTGGTTATTGACGGTAATTACACCGATTTAAACCTTTGATGTATTACCAGAAACCAGGGTTTAAGGGTCTTGGTGCGTAAGTCCTGATCAAGTTAACTGTGTTAAGACCTGTGTAAGATGTGTGAAGGCATTGAATCCTCTTCTATTGCCTGATCTCAAGTTTATTGTTCCCAAGTCTTAACAGTTAACTTGAATTTTGCTCTACTATTTACACCTACCCTATCTCCCTTAACTCCCCTCCTTGCCTCACCTGACTTTTAACGTTCTGCCTTTTTTTTTCATGGAATTTTTGACCATATTCCTATCAGGCTTAATCACTGTCATTTCTGGGGTGGGTTTCATCCTCGACAAGGTGATCGAAAGCAATATCCGCTCCCAGTTTTCCCAGGTCGAGCAATTGCAAGTCCGAGTTAACAACACTCCCAATTATCAAATTTTGCCAGGCAAAGTAGACCAGGTTTTAATTGCTGGTAAGGGGTTATGGCTGACGCCAGATATCCGGATTGGTCTGTTGGAATTAGAAACTGATCCGATTGACCTTGATATAGAGAAGGTCCGTAACAGTGGTAAAGACTCACTAGCGAACTCTCTGAGGCAACCGCTACAAGCTGGAGTGCGTCTAGTTTTAACCGAGTCAGATATTAACCAAGCTCTAGAGTCGCCGGAAGTTAGAGAACAATTAAACGATTTGATCAATGCTGTGATCAGTCGTGGCAGTAGGCGTTATAAACTACTGAATTCACAAGTAAACTTCCTAGATAACAACCGTATTTATTTACAAGTGACATTACAGCAAGGAGATAATCAACCCCTAGAGATTATCTTAAACTCCGGTGTGGCCATCCTGAGCGGGAAAAGCATACAGCTAATTGAACCAAAGTTGTCGGTTGATGGGAACCCACTGCCTCCTCAGGTAATCAAATTATTTGTTGGTAGTCTTAGCCAGCGCTTAAATCTGAGCAATATTGAAGATGAAGGTATCACAGCCCGAATCTTACAATTCCAGTTAAATCCTAGTGAATTAGAATTAGCAGCATTTGTGCGGATTAAGGAGTAAACCGTGTTAAGTATTAAATATAAAATATGAAGGATGAAATATCAAGCATGAAGTATCAAAAAATCAATTGGGTTTCGTGCCACTAGTCAGATCTGAGCACAGCCAATCAAATTACAGTAAATCAACCTTTTGATTAATCAGTTATTATGCATGACCAACAAGACGATCGTGGTATTCCTCTCGGTGTGATTGCCAGTATTTCCATCCTAGTCTTAGCAGCAGCAGGTGGAGGTAGCTGGTGGGCATGGCGTTCACAGCAATCTTCTCCAGAAGTGCCTGTGACAACTACACCCGAGTCATCTACACCCAAGTCATCTCAGACTATACAACCCACAACTGACAAACCCTCAACTAAGGAAAAAATTCAGGTCTATTGGCTCAATGATGTTGATAATAAAATTGTTTTAATTCCCAGTCCAATTCCCTTAAATAATAAGACCCTTAACAAAGGTGAGATCTTAGAGAGCGCATTCAACAGTTTATTGGCTGGGCCGACCAATGGCACATTTACGACCACTATTCCCCAAGGTACAAAACTACGGGGTGTTTCTCTCAAAAATGATGGTGTTCATGTAGACTTGTCCCAGGAATTTACCGTTGGTGGGGGCAGTAGCTCCATGAGCGGTCGTCTGGCGCAAATTGTTTATACAGCAACCAGTCTCGACCCCAATACTCAAGTATGGATTGAGGTAGATGGGAAACAACTAGAGGTTTTAGGTGGAGAAGGCTTAATGCTTGATCAACCACTGACTCGCCAAGATGTCGATCAAAACTTCCCACTCTAGAGGTTTCCCAGGTTAGACTTCTTTGAGCAGTTGATCACTAGCGTTGGATGAAAATTTTTCAACCGACGCTGTAGCAAATAAATATACGTTGGCAGACATCTAATTCGCATGCCCAGCAAACCTATTTTCGCTTCTAGCAGCTATTATTAGCTTGACATCTGTCAAACCTATCTAAGGAGTAATGCTTAGTCAGGTTTAATCCGCATTAATGCTTGACCATATTCTATTGGTTCTCCATTTTTAACCAAAATTTCCATTACTTGTCCAGTCACTTCTGCTTCAATTTCGTTCATCAGCTTCATAGCTTCAATAATACAAACAGTTTGACCAGCACTAATGCGTTCCCCTACCTCCACAAAGGGGTCTTCATCAGGATTAGGAGCACGGTAAAATGTCCCGACCATGGGTGACTTAATTTCCTCCCACTTTTGATCTACCCCTGGTGGAGGTACTGGTGGTTCTGGTTTTGTTACTGGTGTTGGGGCTACCTCTACCGGGCTTGGAGTAATTTGATAAGGAGTGCTATGTCCACCGGAATCACTAGTAGGGGGGATACTGACCCCTTTACGCACTGTGAGTTCAAAATCATCACTCTTGAGGGTCAGTTCTGTAATATCGGTTTGAGCAATAGCAGCTAGGAGATCACGAAGTTGATTGATGTCTAATGCCACAATTTTTAAAAAGAGGTTAGGGTCTTGGGCCTAAAGGCTAAGGATGAAGATTTTTTGGCATTATTTTGCCTTAGTAGTCAGGTGAGTCCATTATCTTGATTGCCATGATCTATTCAGGGCATCAAATAAAGGCATCAAAACAATTTACTCGCGACCAAGATAAGAATCATTACGGGTATCGATTTTAATGCGCTCTCCTATGGAAATGAATAGAGGAACCATCACCTGAGCTCCTGTTGAAACCTTGGCTGGTTTGGTACCGCCAGTAGCGGTATCACCTTTAACACCAGGATCAGTATCGACTACTTCCAACACTACAGAATTGGGAAGTTCTACTTCTAGAATCTGGTCGTTCCAGAACAGGATGTTCACCTCCATTTCTTCACTGAGATACTTGGAGCGATCGCCAATCTGTGATTCAGTTAGACGAGTTTCCTCGAAGCTTTCCATATCCATGAAGACATATTCATCGCCATCTTTGTAGGTATGCTGCATGGCACGTTTTTCCAGGTTTGCCTGGGGTACTGTTTCCCCAGCCCGGAAGGTTTTCTCTACAACATTCCCTGTCTGGACATTTTTTAGTTTGGTACGAACAAAGGCGGAACCTTTTCCAGGCTTGACGTGGAGAAATTCCACCACCCGCCATACGGATCCATCTAACTCAATGGAGACACCGGTGCGAAAGTCGTTACTAGAAATCATTAACCTGCTAACTCGGGCAGAACAATCGGCATCTTATTTTACCCTTGAGAGGTTGAAGGTTGAAAGTTGCACTAAAGAGGTTAACGTAAAGATTTGTCCCAAAGTGGTGCGGCAAGGGACTTGTCAACCCTAAACTAAGCGATACTTTTGGCCAATCACCTCAAAGCTAGTGAAATCATCGATGGGGGGATAGGAACATCGGGAGAGGGGGATAACCTGTCTAGGGGAGTGGGTTATTGCTGTGATCGGTGAGAGCCCCAGGTGAAAGGGCGTTGCGTCAGTCTTCGCGCTGAATAGCAGTAGAGTGGGCATCCTGCCCGCCCGAAAATAAGCATGAAACTGGCAAGATGCCAGTTCCACGCCTGATGCCCATTCCACAAAACTATTAAAATCATTCCATTATTAAGCAACGCTGCTGAAAGACCGAAGCTAATTGCTCAACAGTATCATAAACTACCTTGACATGGGAAGATATGAGATGAAGTTTTGATACGTTGTGGATCAGCCTTGACACCACTGGTGTAATGCTTGGGGCAATTATTTTTTATGAAACGTTTAAAGATCTCTTTGCCAGATTGGTGGAAACGCTTGACCAAGACTACCCTCTTGGGGCTGCTGTTAATGTCCCTTTCCTTAGGTCTGAGTGGAGCTTGGTGGAACTTTAAGTTTAACTTTGGTAATCAAGAACCTGCTCGTGAAAGTCGATTACCAGGGGGTAATGCCATTACTGATGGTAGAGCTCTGTTGCGCTACGGCTTACCGATAGATAATCAGCCAGTGCGGAAAATACAAGCCAGTTTGGAGGATATTTCTCAACAAATGCGGGGAAAACGCTGGAGTCCCATCACCAGCGATATTACTAAAGCTGCTGTGGTTTTAACTAGTAGTGATCAGAAATTGCTAGCGGACATTCCAGATGCCAGAAAACCCCAAGGCGAAGCCCTAATTGCCCAGATCCAAGCCGAAATTGCTAAGCTTAGAGAAGCTGTGGAGGCTAAAGACAAGGAAAGCGTCTTGATTGAGCGCGGGATACTCTTGGATCAAGTTGGGAAACTGGAACAATTGATGGTAGAGGAGTTTCCCTTTGAGGTACCCCCAGAGTATAGTAACTTACCTCAACTTAAGGGTCGCGCTACCGTGGAAATGACCACAGAGAAAGGTTCATTGACTATGGTGGTAGATGGTTACAATGCTCCAGTCACCGCCGGTAATTTTGTGGATTTGGTACAGCGGGGTTTCTATGATGGTCTAACCTTCAACCGTGCTGAAGATGACTATATCCTGCAAGCAGGAGACCCTCCAGGAAAAGTCGCAGGCTTTATTGACCCGGAAACTGGTGAATATCGAGCGATTCCCATAGAAATCATGCTTAAAGGAGACTCTGAACCGGTTTATGAGTTTACCCTGGAAGAAATTGGTCGTTATCGTGAGCAACCTGTGCTGCCCTTCTCTGCTTATGGTACCCTAGCTATGGCACGTCCTGCAGAAGACCCCAATGGTGGCTCTTCTCAGTTTTTCTTCTTCTTGTTTCAACCGGAACTTACCCCAGCTGGTATTAACTTTATGGATGGGCGCTATTCTGTCTTTGGCTATGTGGTAGAAAACAAAGAGTTACTCAGACAGCTCAAACGAGGGGATGTAATTGAGTCGATGAGAGTTATTGATGGGGCTGAAAATTTAGTTGAGCCCCAGGCATAGCTATCCTATAGGTTATAGCGCTACGCCCAAGGCAAGAGGCAATAGGCATGCTAGCAATAGCTGAATATAAGGCGTTGCTGAATTAAGGAATGAATGCGCGATAATCTAGTTTTATTAAAGCCCCCTAAATCCCCCAAGTTTGGGGGACTTTGAAAGTCTTGTTCCCCCCAAACTTGGGGGGCTAGGGGGGCAAAACCATACCCATAATCAGCAAGGCCATTACCGTTAGCTCAGTTTATGCCACTCAGAAGTATCAATCAATAGATAGATCGTTTTCTCGTGACCCTTGAATTACTAAGAGATATTGGAGAACAAGGTCTTCTAGAACGGTTACAGCCTTTCTGTCCACCAGGGGTTGTCGGGGATGATGGAGCGGTAATTCCCCCTCCAGAGTCTGGTCAATCCTTGGTGATTACTACAGATGTTTTAGTGAATGGGGTGCATTTTAGCGATCGCTATGGTGGGGTAAGCCAATGCACTACTAGTCCAGAAGATGCTGGTTGGCGTGCTGCTGCTGCTAATTTGTCTGATTTAGCTGCTATGGGAGCATCCCCCCTAGGCATTACGGTAGGCTTAAGCCTGACAGGGGATGTAGCGGTTAGCTGGGTTGAAAGACTTTACCAAGGTATGACTCAGTGTTTGAACCAGTACAATACACCAATAGTGGGAGGAGATATCTGTCGCTCGCCGGTTATTGCTATTGCTATCACTGCCTTTGGTCAAGTCTACCCCGACCGAGCTATCCGCAGAACAGCCGCCAAGGTGGGACATGCCATTGTGGTGACAGGTGTTCATGGTGCTTCCCGGGCTGGACTAGAATTACTCCTCAAGCCGGATTTCGGCAAAGACTTAGGTCCAGAGGAACGGCTATCTCTGATTAAAGCTCACCAGCGTCCTAAACCCAGACTTGATGTTATAGCTTTACTGGAGTTACAGGTTAACAGGTTACTAGAGTTACAGGTTAACAAGTTGAAGGTTGAAAGTTCCAACTTACAACCTGATAACTTACAACCTGATAACCTTAAACCAGATAACTTTCAACCTTCAACCTTTCAACCTTCAACCCTCCAACTATCCATTGCGGGTATGGATAGTAGCGATGGTTTAGCAGATGCTATTGTACAAATTTGTCGTGCCAGTGGTGTTGGTGCTGAGATTGATCCGAACCGAATTACCCTACCTCCAAGCTTGAGTAAATTGGTGTCCCCAGAGCAAGCTTTGGATTGGGCGTTGTATGGTGGTGAAGATTTTGAATTAGTGCTATGTTTGCCCAATGAAACTGCTGAGGAATTAGTGGCACAACTGGGGGAGGGAGCAGCAGTAATTGGCAAGATTACTACTGGTAATCAGGTTTGGTTGAAAGATAAAACTGGCACTTATGCTGATCAATTGCTGAGTTTAAATAAGGGATTTCAGCATTTTTGAAATTTTCCCCTTAGAAGTAATTAACTGGATTTAGTATTATTCCTTCTGTATCTGATCGAAATCAGAACTGCTCCGGTATCATAACTTGACTCCATAAACAAGATCCAGGTGCGATCAATTTTCTGTTTCAGATTCACTACACTGTCTGAGATAGTATTAACTTTGAAGAATTTGCCTTGGCCTACGATAACATCTGTAAATACTTAGCAGAAGCATACCCATCGGAGTTTTTTCAGTGGGTATTGGCTGAAGAACCTAGAGATATTCAGGTACTTAAAACTGAATTAAGTGCTGAACCAATTCACGCTGATGCTCTGAGTATACTCCAAAGTACAAACCAAATTCTGCACCTAGAATTTCAAACCCTACCCCAATCAGAGCCACCATTACCATTTCGGATGTTGGACTATTGGGTCAGATTACATCGCAAATACCGATGTCCGATTGAACAGGTGGTAATTTTTCTAAAGTCTACGACCTCAGATCTAGTATTCAATAGCGAATTTAGGGATATTAATACCTGGCACCGTTATAGAATAATTCGTCTGTGGGAACAAGACCCATTACCACTGTTAGCCAATCGGGCTTTGTTACCCTTGGCGACTTTAGCCAGGAGTAATCAGCCCCTAGGATTGTTAGAGCAAGTCGTTGCTGAAGTGGATAAAATTGAAGAAAAACCATTACGGGGAAACCTAGCGGCCTGTGTGGATGTGCTGGCTGGTTTACGGTTTGACAAAAATTTAGTGCGTCGATTGTTAAGGGAGGAAGTTATGGAAGAATCCGTTACCTATCAAGATATTATCCAAAAGGGAATCCAAAAGGGACTCCAGCAGGGACTCCAGCAGGGACTCCAGCAGGGACTCGACCGAGGAAAGCAAGAGGGAGTCCTATTAGTTGTGATGCGTTTGCTAACCCTGAGGTTAGGTTTACTTGACCCTGTGCTCCAACAGCAGATTGAGGAATTATCGATTACTCGATTGGAGGAATTGAGTGAAGCGTTGTTGGATTTTGAGACAGTAACGGATTTAGCGGTTTGGTTGGATCACTAGGGAATAGGGAATAGGAAAAAATAGGGAATAGGGAACAGGAAAAAATTCTGTTTATCCCGACTCCCGACTCCCGACTCCCGACTCCCTATTCCCTACTCCCTATTCCCAGCATCCCCTGTCAAAGAAAATGCTGCCCAAAAATAAGGATGGGGATATGTTTCCCGTAAATCTTTCTGGGCTTGCTGTAGTGCCTCGGCTTTGTTCATTCCCCCTTGCCAATGGCTGTAAAATTGCTTCATTAACAGTCCTGTAGCAGCATCATCCACATTCCAGAGACTTGCGATGATGGTGGGGGTTCCGGCATATAAGAAAGCACGGTTTAGTCCTACTACTTCATCACCCCGGCTCAATTTACCGATATTGGTCTGGCAGGCGCTGAGCACAACTAAATTGGTGGTACTGGTTAAATCCAACCCGTAGACTTCATGAACTTCTAAGGAACCGTCGTGCTGGGTATCTTCTAGTAGACGGATGGCGCTGAATAGGGGGTTACGAAGGTTGTACTCCCCATGAACCGCTAGGTGTATAATTCCCGATTGTTTAGCCCTAGACCGGAGAGCGCTTTCGGTAGCGGCTTTCCCCACCAGGGCTTTGGTCTTGAAGAGCTGGGCAATGGTTTCTACTTCTTTTTGAGCATGAGTTAAGGGGGAGAGTCCCGGAATGGTGGGATCTCCCAGGGCGAGAAGACTCCCTGTGGTTGATTTGCCCTTGTCTGGTAAATAGCGCAGGATGCTAGCACTGGGCAGAGACAATAGGGCGTAGTTGTCACTGAGGTACTCCTTGCCGTCAGTGAGGGCAGCAAAGGGGAGATAGTGCAGAATACTGTGGGGAACAATGGTGATATTGGTGGTGTTGAGATGGGGCTGAAGGGGTACAATTAGCCAGTCGTGCAGGTTTTTCAGTTCTAGGGGATGGGGTTCATATAAGTCAGGAAAGTCTTGGAAAAGTGTCAGTTCTTCCGTGAGTTGTTGGCGAGTGACATTGAGGGGGACAGTGTGGAAGCTGTTACGGGTGATAATGAAGGCTAGGGTGCGTTCATCCGTGACAAAGTACTCGACTAGGGTGGTATCGGCATCCAGCAAGCTTTGGATTTCAGGCAGGGAGGCAACCTCTACAGTTTTTAAGCTAGCGATTTCAGGGTTTTGGATTTTTAATTGAACCAGCAAATCCTTGTAGTTGTTTCGCAGAGCAGTTCGGTTGTTTTTGGTTTCGTCAATCGTTTCGTTATCCCACTGGTTTTTGGGACGGTTGCGGAGGGTAATTAATTGCTGGCTGAGGGCATTGATTTCAGCTTTCAGGTCTTGTTCCTGTTCCAGGAATTTGGAGTCAGCCCCAGCACGAATGTCTATCTTCTCATTAGCTAGTTGGTCGAGGAAGGCTTTGGCTCTTGCCCGTTCGACATAGTTGAAGGCAGTTTTAAAGTCTTTTTCGTTCCACAGTAGCTTGATGATACCTTCATAAAGGTCTACCTCTTGACTGGCATAAGAGGTTTTCAATTCTTCTACCTTGAGTTCACCTTGGATAGATTCAGTAACATCAATGGCTTGCTTGTAAAAGTCGATGGCTTGGCGGTATTGCTCTAGGTTATCGTAAACATTCCCCAGACTGCCCAAGGCGTTGGCTATCCCCTGACGGTCTTTCAGTTCCCGCGCCAGGGTTAAGGACTGCTGATGAAACTCAATCGCTTTTCCGTATTCCCCTAGTCTACGATAAGCAATCCCGAGATGGCCCAGGGAGTTGGCTTCCCCCTGACGGTGTTCCAGTTCCCGAAATCGGGATAAAGACTGCTGATGAAACTCAATCGCTTTTCGGTATTCCCCTAGGCTATGGTAAGCAAGGCCGAGATTGCCCAGGGAGGACGCTTCCCCCTGACGGTCTCCCAGTTTCTTTGCCAGGGCTAATTGCTGCTGATGAAACTCAATGGCTTTGCGGTATTCCTTTCGCTGAAGGTAAGCAATGCCGAGATTGTTGAGGGAGTTGGCTTCCCCCTGACGGTGTTCCAGTTTCTGATATAGGGGTAAAGACTGCTGATGAAACTCAATCGCTTTTCGGTATTGCCCTAGCTTACCGTAAGCATTCCCGAGATTGTTGAGGGAGTTGGCTTTCCCCTGAGGGTCTTCCAGTTCCCGAGATAGGGATAAAGACTGCTGATGAAACTCAATCGCTTTTCGGTATTCCCCTAGGTTATCGTAAGCAATGCCGAGATTGTTGAGGGAGTTGGCTTCCCCCTGACGGTTTTTGAGTTCCCGCGCCAGGGTTAAGGACTGCTGATAAAACTCAATCGCTTTTGGGTATTGCCCTAGCTTACGGTAAGCATTCCCGAGATTGTTGAGGGAGTGGGCTTCCCCCTGACGGTTTTTGAGTTCCCGCGCCAGGGTTAAGGACTGCTGATGAAACTCAATCGCTTTGCGGTATTGCCCTAGGCGATAGTAAGCAATGCCGAGATTGCCCAGGGAGGACGCTTCCCCCTGACGGTCTTCGAGTTCCCGAGATAGGGATAAAGACTGCTGATGAAACTCAATCGCTTTGCGGTATTGCCCTAGGTTATAGTAAGCAAGGCCGAGATTGCCCAAGGAGTTGACTTGCCCCTGACGGTATTCCAGTTCCCGAGATAGGGATAAAGACTGCTGATGAAACTCAATCGCTTTTCGGTATTCCCCTAGGCGATAGTAAGCAAGGCCGAGATTGTTGAGGGAGTTGGCTATCCCCTGACGGTCTTCCAGTTGTCGATAAATTCTTAGGGCTTCTTGCCAGGACTTCAGCGCAGCTTGAAATTGACTGGTCTTATCTTGTTCAATTCCCTGCTGTAACAGTTGGTCAGCTTTAGCCTTAAGTAACTCTGAGGGCGTGGCTGCTCGCCAACTCAGGGTATAGTTACCAGTTACTTGCTGATTGTAGGAGTTAGCCAAAATGACATAAGTCCCCGTGGTCGGTAGAGTAACCGTAATCCGGGCATTTTTGCCCTCACCACCGTTGTTATCCTTAGCAATCCGGTTACCGTCTGGGTCAATTAGAATCAGGTAAGGGTCAACCTCATCCCTGCTTAATTCAATGGTAATCTGCTCGCCAGCTTTCCCCTCAAAGGTATGGCGATTGTAGTAACTGTTGTCTTCCAGAGTCTCGCTGCTGCTATCAAGGCGATCGCGAACTGTGGTAGTGTCTAAGGCAATTATTTGACCAGAGGACTTCATTAAGGGTATAGTCTCTGGAGCAGTTAGAGATTGTGCTGGAATTTCCCAAAACCTGGGGTTAGTCTCGGCTCCCAACCCTGGACAATTCCCCACTCCTAGCAACGTTGCTATGGCAAAAACTACAGACTTAAGTGGCACTGGCTTTGATGGTAATTTCCAATAGAGAAGAACTGAATCAAATAGGAAGTTTAATGTAGGGTTTCTGAAAACTTACTTTAACTGTTCCAGTCGCTTTTCTAATTCCCCTACCTGTTCGCGATCGCCAAACTGTTCATAGATTGCCTTCGCTTCTTCTAACATACTCACTCCTTCTTGCCGATTTCCACGAGCATAGTTAACCTCCCCTAATCCAGCTTTGGCTGCTGCCAGTTCTTCCCAATGCTGAGTTGCTGTGGTCAGTTCGATTGCCTTTGAATAAGGACCCTCGGCTTCTAAAACTAGTCCTATCCGTCGATACAAATCACCCAGTAAACGATAACTCGGTACTATTTTTTGATCGTTTTCTTGTCCTTCCAGGATTTCAATGGCCTCAGCCGTTAAATCGGATTTAGCATAGAGTTCAGCTAGTGCCAATCCCTTGAACTGATCAGGTACATCCTGTTGCTGAATCCGCTCAGCAATCACCTGAATTTCTCTAGCTTGATCTGACTCAATCAGTTTAAATCCCAGTCCTCCAGTGCTATCTTCTGTAGAGGCACGATTCGTATCAGTCTCGACTATCAACTTATAACTAACTCCAGGTTGTAGTGGCTGACTCCCTGGATAAACAACCTTACAAATACCGTCTTGACAAACTTGCTCTCGACTAAATTCCTGAGTCCAATTCAAGCCTCGCCCTCTGACCGTAACCGTGAAACGGCTAGCATCCGTGGCATCATTCCAGCGTAGAGTTGGGGTGTAAGTCAGTAAACGAGTTGCCCGTGGGCTGATAATGTAGGGCATATAGCGGTCTACTGGACGTGCTTTGACAATTGGCCTGCTACCATTTCGGGTTCGCGGTGGTGGACATATCTGATTGATGCCTGTTGTTACCCCAGCAGTTACAGAGCGAATTTTACCATCCTCACAGAGTACCTTGACCCTTACCCCCGATGCTGGTTTTAGGAGATCGCCAGAACGAAGTTCAGTTCCTTCTGAAACTGGGCGATAGCTGGAATTCTGCCGTTTTAGCTCAACTTTGCCTGTCGCTTCAACAATCCGATGAGCTGCAAGTACTTGCTTACTGAGCAGGCTTCCAGACATAATCATAACTATGGTCAAGATTGGCGCAGACCAAATCAGCTTACTTAGTCGATTCACTACTCTTGTCCTGACTATCTACACGTTCACGAGCCATGCCAACCCAGGTATCCTCATCAGGGTTACGAACATCGGCATAGCCTAAACAGATTTCCCATTCTGCCAAGGCATTCTCCGGATCTTTTTTTTCCATTACTTGAGCTAATAAACAGTGAGCTGCAGCCGGAGTTTGATTAAACTTTTGCTGAAGTATTTTGTCGAGTTCAATAGCCTCTCTGAGGTAGGTTTCGGCATCGGCATAGCGTCCTTTTTTTAACCTAGCCCAGCCCAAGTTTTTCAATAAAGCATATTTAGTTTCAGTGTCTGTTTCTGTAACAGTATCTAATCCCTTCAATAGTAAAGATACCGCTTGGGAATATTTTTTATCTTGAATATACAACCGCCCCAATTCATTATAAGCAGCATCTAAGCCCCCCTGTGCCGCTAACCTATACTGAGTTCGCGCCTTATCCAACTCCTGTAAATCTTCATAAAGACTACCCAAATTATAGTGAGCTTCGGCATTATCTGGATTGAGACTCAATGCTCGTTCATAATTAGACTGAGCACTTGACCAGTCCCCCTCAAGATAATTGTCTAAACCCCGTTCATTAACGTAGCCCGAAATCAAGGGCAACGATGCTCGAAAGCCAATTAAGGAAAGTAAAAGTACTCCCGATAGTACTAATTTAACTTCTTGCCAAAGATATTTTGGAATTCCTAATCGTGATATAATTTCTTCAACACCTGTACGACCGGCTTTGGTTAAAATTCCCCCAGCTGTAAACAAGGTCAATGCACTCTGGGAGATCACAGCAAAAGAACCTATAAAACCCAGACTAGTAGTCAAAAAACGGGATGAAATATCTACCACTAGACTCACCGATGCGGTTAAAGAGGTAACTGTCACTGCATTCCAAAGCCAGTCTAAATAGTCTAAGCGATGAGTAGGCGCTTCCAGAAACCACCACCAGTAGTCTTTTGGGGGATGAAAGCTAGTCCGCAAATCCGCTAATTGCACAGTCTGAGTAATCAAACCAGCTTGCTTTTTTAATCTGCTATCTAACTCAACCAGTTTAATCAGTTTATCTTTAGAAATGTGGGCAATATCAGCAAATTTTTCGTGAACAATATTGCGAGCAATCAGGACACGAAGAATAGCTTCAGCAGATGGTTTATTGTCAGTTTTTTCAAGGGCGGTCAGGGCAGCTTCATAATGCTTGAGAGTAGAATATAACTCTAGGATGCTCATTCAGCTAATAGGAAAGGGAATAGGGAGTAGGGAGTAGGGAACAGGGAACACCGGATCTGGAAACAGGCAAGATGCCTGTTCCACCAAGATCCCTGGAACAGCCACCAGCTCAAACAGCTTTAATGAGATGCATCCTTCTGATTTAAATCTTATCTAAAGGTATTCTGTAAATCAGAACTACTCCGCTATCATAACTTGCATCAATAAACAAGATCCAGGTGCTATAAATTTTTTGGTTCAGATTTAATACAGTGTCTGAGATAGTGTTAACTTTGAACAATTTGCCTTGGCCTACGATAATATTTGTAAATACTTAGCAGAAGAATATCCATCAGAGTTTTTTCACTGGCTATTGGGTGAAGAACCTCGGGATATTCAGGTAATTAAGACCGAATTAAGTGCTGAACCAATTCAAGCTGATGCTCTGAGTTTACTCCAAAGTACTAACCAAATTCTGCACCTAGAATTTCAAACCTTACCCCCATCTGAGCCACCATTACCATTTCGGATGTTGGACTATTGGGTCAGATTACATCGCAAATACCGATGTCCGATTGAACAGGTGGTGATTTTTCTAAAGTCTACGACTTCAGATCTAGTATTCAATAACGAGTTTAGGGATACTAACACCTGGCACCGTTATAGAATAATTCGCCTGTGGGAGCAAGACCCATTACCACTATTGGCCAATCGGGCTTTGTTACCCTTGGCCACTTTAGCCAGGAGTAATCGGCCTAATCTATTGTTGGAGCAAGTGGTTGCGGAAGTAGATAAAATTGAAGAAAAACCATTACGGGGAAACCTAGCGGCCTGTGTGGATGTGCTGGGTGGTTTACGGTTTGAGAAAAATTTAGTGCGTCGATTGTTGAGGGAGGAAGTTATGGAAGAATCAGTCACCTATCAAGATATTATCCAAAAGGGAGTCCAAAAGGGACTCCAGCAAGGAATCCAGCAGGGACTCCAGCAGGGACTCCAGCAGGGACTCGACCGAGGAAAGCAGGAGGGAGTCCTATTAGTTGTGATGCGTTTGCTAACCCTGAGGTTAGGTTTAATTGACCCTGTGCTCCAACAGCAGATTGAGGGATTATCGATTACTCGATTGGAGGAATTGAGTGAAGCATTGTTGAATTTTGAGACAGTAACGGATTTAGCGGTTTGGTTGGAGCACGGCTGAGATTGAACTGTTAGTGTTCACCCCTAGGATTTTTCGTGGGAACATGATTTTGATAAGACCTGATTAGATCAGGTCTTTTTTAGAGGCTGTTTGAAAAGTATGAGAGAGAGTAAAAAAGCTCACACGGGGTAAAGTGTGATTAAGGAAAAATACACACAAGGCCGTGAGAGCAATGAGTAAAGTATATACGAGTAATCTGACTTATGAT
>NZ_JAAHHM010000077.1:0-35834 GCF_010692445.1 Moorena sp. SIO3E8
TTTCAAGTTGGTGCAAGTGTCTCAGCCATCGCCCCGTCAGGGGATAGCCATCAAGCAGAATTCGTCACTTAATGATTTTTATTGAATACTCAAATCCTTCCTGGGGTTTGGGTTTCAAAATGTATTTCTGTTGAGTAATACCTAGGCGAATGCCCAAATCTAAAAAACATACCCTTGAAAGGGCCTTCTAGGACGGCTTTTAGTTGACACTTTTATAGCGCCATAGTATAATTAAAGTATAGGGTACAGGCTGAAAAACCGTTCGCGTAGCGTCGCCTTTGGCGATGGCTGAGCCGGGAGAGAGACCCGTAACTTATTGACCTTAAAGTAGTAATGCCCGGAGGGCAGGGAAAATCCTCCTTTCTTGATGCAATAGCGAGTGGGGGAAACCCCCAAGACCGCGCTGCATCGCTAAAAACCCAATCATTGGCCTATGGCCACGCTACGCGAACGACTACCAATCGGTGTGTGAACCCAGCAAGACACAACTTGAGAAAATAATGGTACGGCGGGGTTAGAAGTTACCGTAAGAAGAGTGGAGCCTTTAAGGGTTACAGGCTATGCATAAAAGGGTGAAAACTTTTTTATTAAGGCTCCACTCTTCTAAGGTTTCGTCTCCGGCACGCCGGAACCAAGTGAAACAGAGAAGCAACGGACTTTATAAGGCACTTCTCAAAAAGTAGCTCAACGCTTAGGGAGACCAGCCCGCTGGGTATGCGCGTAAACTAAACTAAAATCTTAGTCTTGACGGGATTTCGGTTTAGGTACTGCCGCAAGGATGCGTTCGCGAAGCGTCGCCTACGGCGAAAGGTTTAAGGCCGGTCATAGATCTAAGAATCCCCGCACTTTCAGGGCGGGGAGTGTCAACCCTTTCGTCTCGCCCAGGGGGTAGACTTCCAGATAGTAATAAACAAAGCTCCAGACACCAAAGCTCCTAAATTCCATTTGACAGCACTTTTAAACAGACCCAGACGACGAGACGATAAACTCGATTGAGCTTGGTTTTGTATCCTCTGCTCACCACGAGCAATGAATGAAGCGAGCTGTTCTTTCACCCTCTCCAATTCTTGAGAATTATTGATATCCGGAGTGCGACCTTCACTACTCAGGCTTGCCAAAAGTTTTTCCATCTCCGCTTCTGTATTTACTTTTTCCAAAGCTTCTTTAACTTGTTGGAATTGGGTCATCCCTCGGTTAACTTGAGTAGTAATTTGAGTACTGGCTTGTTTATTAATCCGCACTGTGTTAATAATTCCCAAAGGAATCAGCAAGAAATATAGCACTCCCAGCACCAAAGCTAACCAGGATAAAACCTTCACAACCAGGACTTCCCATCTCTCGCGCCCATGGCGCTCTCCATAAAACACCAGGGCTAAGCCGAGTAAAGGTACAGGCACCCGTTCCACCAATGCCCCTATAGTCTGTAATTCCCAGGCAGGATTCATAAAGTTTGGTGGGATCAACGTTTCAACTACGTCAAATACAGTTAGCACTAAAAGGCCATAACCTATCCAGTGCAACAGAGTCGCAGACCTTAGAACAGAAAAGTTAAACTGCCGTATATCCTCTACGGATTCAGTCAATTTATTGCCATCTAATTTAGTCATATATTAAATATTCCTTCATAATAGGACACGATTGTCGTAAACCTTACCTCAAGGTTTAGGAAAGTGTAAATACCACCAGTCGTACCAGTCAGGCCAAACATTTTCCAGCACTTGATAGGCAGCTTCAGGGGAAGAATTCTCTAGAGGAATAGAAAGATGAGCCCACAGACAACGGTTGTCTTGTAGCTTTACCTGACCCAGTAACCATAGCAGCAGGCGACGGGAGCGTACATCGTAAATATCCCGATTTTTCTTGAACTGATAACTGGTGACTGTACTGCCACCCCGGGGGTTGATACAAGAACTGAGGTAAGCCCGCTCTTGGTACACAAATAAGCGATGAAAACCTATTTTTTTCTGCTGGCGTGACACTATTAATTCTTGACTAGCAGGTTCAATCCCTATGTACTTTTGAAGGAATTTATTAATATCACCCCCGCTCTGAACTAAATAGCGCATCTTTATATCTAGAGGTAAATCATTCTGAATATATCGATAGTGCTTGCCAGCTTGTAGTGTTTTATCAACAGCCGTTTGACCAGTCAAACCTTGACTTTCCAGAGGCTGCCATTCTGGTAAGGGAACTGTAGCTGGAAATTCAAAAGGGGTGATGGGACGAGCGCTTGTAGTTGGATACCAAATTACTTTGCCCATAACTGATAAAGTAGCCCCAAAAACAAAAGCTAGCAGCCAAATACGTAGTGATTTCCAATCGAGCATGACATCAAGGCAAAAGGTAAAAGGCTTGCAGGTCTAGGACATTCTTGGGACTAGAAGCCCTGGGTGTTTATGAGGTTTAAGGTTCTACGCTCTAGAGTTTAGGCTAATGGTTGAATTGCTCTAAGGTTCTAACAAGCCTATGAAGCACAACTTTATTACTACCTAGCCCTGATCTGCTTTTTTTATAGCTAATATCTAATAATGCCTAATACTTAGACTTTAGGTTAGTGGCTTAATCTTCAGTCTTTGGTGCATTCTGTTGAAGTATAAAATTGCAGAAGAAACCGAAAATAATGACAGCAGCCAATGAAAAGATCATTGAACCATCTCCAAAATGCCAATATTCAAAGGATTCATAACTATAATAAGCGACTAAAATAGCCATCAGGCTAACTCGAATAGAATTAACAATAAATCCTACTAAAATAGCTATCATTGGTACCAAAAATTTTTGAACCCGGCTAGTAGGGAACATAAATAAGAATAATAACGATATTCCCAACAACTGAAGCATAGAACTGACGCCAGAACAGCCGGGATTTACTTCTATTCCTCCGGTTGGCAGGATTAAATAAACCCCTTGCCTAGAGACTTCAAATCCTGAGTACCAAAGGATCAATCCAGAAAACTTAGCAGTTAATGTGGATACATCAATCAGTAATGTTGGCAATCCAGATGGTATAGCGAGACATAAAAATATAGTAAGGTGCTGCCAATATTGCTTTAATCCCTTCACTCCAGATGCCAGCAGTCCCAAACCCAATACTGAAATCAAAGGAGAAAAGCGGATAAAAATGTCATAGCCTGATACAAATGTAGATCGCAACAGTACTAACCCAATTAATAATGACCCTAAAACGCCAGAAAAAATATCACTTTCTAGGTCCAAGGTATGGCGTTTTTCCCATACCATGTAAGACACAGCCACCCAAAATAAAAAACTTGTACTTAGTAAATCAGCAATGTTACTCCTGTCAGCCAGAGTCAATTGAATTGCTATTAACCCAGCTGCTATACCTACTAGCCAATATTGGTAATTTTTAAGGTGTGTAATGGTTGCAAAATGAGTAGCTTTCATCGTGATGTAGCAATATTACCATAATCGGAGACGTCAGACTAAGACTCTTTCATAGTTTCCCTGACTAAGCTAAAAAAAATATATATAATGGTCAGCTTTTTTTTTAAATTGATAATAACTATGGGGTTTTAAATAGTCTATTATAAATTAATTTTTTATACTATTTACCCTAGCAACTCATTGCTAATTAATTAACTATTTTAAGTTATATTATAACTAGCACTATTTAAAAAAAAACTATTTATTAGAGTCATTTCCAAAGTCTAAAGCGTGCTTATTTGTGTAATTTTTAATTCTTTGGTAAACTAAAATATATGACAAATTAGTGCTTGTTCTATTCTTCCACTCAAAACTCTCCCACTCAGGACTATTTTTTGCTTAATTGGTTGATTTATCCAACAGCTGTACCTTTGGGGATTTGACTATAACACCAGTTTATTCAAATAAATTGACAAAATAATATTTATATGCTAAAGATAATTTTTAATGATTGATATATCCCCAGATCCTCAGGGGGTAAATCCCTCAGCCTGCAAATAGAGGAAATTTTATCAAACAAACTATTAATAGTGAATTAAATGACTTTAGCGGAATTAAAACCTGGAAAGCTTGCCATTATCGAGAAAGTTCAGATAGGTTTGCAGATCGAAGGTCTCGCCAATCGACTAGAAGCAATTGGCATTATTCCGGATAGACAGGTACAAGTGTTGCGCTCAGCCTGGTTTGGGGGACCGTTACACATTCGAGTTGGTTCCACCACAGAAGTAGCTATCCGACGGCAAGAAGCTAGCATGATTGTCGTTAACCCTGTCAAGGAATAGTTAGCGGTTAGCTGTTAGGGGCGATGTTAGCAGTACGCTATTATCCTCCCCTTCCCTGCAGGGGCGCACCTAGCTGATAGCTTACTCCTCAAAGGTTAAACAGCGGATAGCCTCTAGTAACCCTCTAGCTTTATTGAGAGTTTCTTGATATTCTTTTTCTGGGTCAGAATCTGCTACCAAGCCCGCACCAGCTTGCACTGACACGGTATGTTTACCAGAACCAGATGGGCGAACTACCATAGTCCTGATTGCGATCGCACTATTGAGCTGACCTTCAAAATCGTACCAGCCATAGACACCGGAGTAAGGCCCGCGACGTTCTGGTTCCAGTTCCTGAATGATTTCCATTGCCCGAATTTTGGGGGCTCCACTCACTGTCCCCGCAGGGAAACAAGCTTTCAGTAAATCCCAAGCTGTTTTAGTAGCATCCAGCTCCCCTACTACATTGCTAACAATGTGCATGACGTGGGAGTAGCGCTCAATGAGCATCAGTTGATCCACTCTGACTGTACCACTCTTGCACACACGACCCAAGTCATTGCGACCCAGGTCAACCAACATAATGTGTTCGGCAATTTCCTTTGGATCTTCGAGTAACTCCTGAGCTAGAGCTTCGTCTTCAATAGGAGTTTGACCCCGACGTCGAGTTCCAGCAATTGGTCGTAACGTTGCCTGGATTTTTTCCTCTGGGGAAGCTGTTGCCTTTACCATTACCTCCGGGCTAGATCCAATGATTTGCCAGTCCCGAAAGTTAAAATATGCCATGTAGGGTGAGGGATTAATCAGCCTTAGGGAACGGTAAAGGCCAAAAGGGTCACCCTTGTATTCTGTCGAGAGGCGCTGGGACAATACCACCTGAAAGATATCCCCAGCTCGGATATAGTCTTTCGCTTTTTCGACATTAGCGCAAAACTGGGACTTGTCTGTATTGCTTATATAAGACAGTTCTTGAGTAGCACTCTCTGGAGGTTTCCATTTGAGTAACTTGTCCTTACCTAAGAACTGCCCTTGCAGTTTGTTGACCAGAGTACGAACGCGATCGCATGCTTTTTGATAGGCTGCCTCTAAATCTCCTTGGGCCTGTCGTAAATCAGCATAAGCGATCACCCAAATCTTACGCTTGACCTGATCAAAAATAATCAGGTTGTCCACTTGCATCCACAATCCATCGGGTAAGTCATTGGACTGTATAGGATAAATTGGCACACGGGATTCACAATAACGAATTAACTCATAACCCCAGAAACCGAACAAACCGCCTATTCCTGGAGGCAATTGGGCTAACTTTACAGGTTGATAGGATTTCAGACAATTCCCTAAGGTTTCAAAGGGGTCTCCCTGAAATACTGTTACTGACCCATCCCGGTTGGTCTGAGTCGTGCGATTTCCCCTAGTTTCCAATACCCACAGGGGGTCACAACCTAGTAAACTGTAACGTCCCAGATTTTCACCACCTTCTACCGATTCCAACAAGAAGCTGTAGGGTTGACCAGCACATACCTTATACCAGGCAGAAACTGGCGTTTCTAAATCCGCCACCCACTCCTGGGTTACCGGTACAAAATTACCTTGTTGAGCTACGGTTGAAAATTGGGAAAAATCTGGGAAAATCATGGTCTTTCTCAGCTCAAGGTTGAAAATTCGGCAAACAGCTGAAACTGTTGGTCACAACGTTCAACTTTTTCCCCTTTACCTTATCACTGATTCATTAAACCTCGTAAGTTGCCTTCCCACTGAACTTGATAGTTGCAGGTTCTGGGTTGCTGCCAATATTGCGGTCCATTTTCCCTGCATAGGGACGCCCTTCGTTGACTTTCTCTGGGAATACCCCATCTGCGGGATGCAGAAACTGGGTTTCACCATTGGGATAAATCCGGTAAATTTTATAGTCTTCGATTCTGGGCTTAAATGTCCGCAGTTGGGTTCCCAATGCCAGACACTGTTCCTTACGAGCTAAGTAGAGCAAGTTTTCCCCTTCATTCATGATGGCAGCGCCACCAGTAGGCATTTCAAACACTTGCTCTTTTGAGCTTGTCCAGGTGATAGCGTATTTTTCTTCAACTTCAGCTTTGGTCAGCAATCCGCCAGTGCTACCACCAAATATGGGAGTTTTTCCCGTCAGTTCTTCTGCCATAGTGTTTTTTTCTCGTGTCTGTAATAAGGCATTCAAGGGAATACTATCATCGAGTTCATACCTGTCTGGCTACTTTGTCAAGAACTGTAACAGTTCTTTAGCTATTCGTGATTTTAGTCATTGGTCTTAGTCATTGATCATTTTTGCTGCCATGATACTTCCGGCTGATTACAAAGAAGCAATGACCAATAATAACTAACAAAAACACACAAAATAAATCCTTGTGACCCGTCAAGGGAGTGACATGAAACCATCCACATCTCCCTACCCTTATCCGTGGGTCGGTCTCGCCAAACCCTGCTATTGTTTTGAGGTCAATTATTTGCTTAGCTCACAGAGCCCGTGTTTCGGTATCTAGCCAGCTTTGCTACTGGTGGGCTCTGCCTCCGCCAATTAAATTACATAACTAAATCAGGTAATTAAATCAGAAAGGGAACCGACGACTGGCCGTGTTTCGTCTCGGTTCCCTGACTGGTTCGCTCCTCACACATCCGTAAATATACCGAAAGCTTTCTGGATTTGTCAACCCCTTTGGCAAAATTTTTTTTTCGGTCAAAGTTCACCTGGTGCAGGGACACCCAGTTGCTCTTCTAGAAGCGATCGCAAGACTACTTGAGTTACCCCCACTAATCCTAACCTGGCTTGAGCCAGCCTAGGGGTCTGGTGTTTGACCTCCCCCCAAATGCGACAGCTACGGTAGAACTGCTCAAAAGCATTGCTCACAGAACTTGCCAGTTTTAGCCAATTCTTTGATTCGGTTCCACTAAAGTAGTCTGTCAAGTCCATGATTTGACCAATCAAAAGTCTTTCTGCTGGATGGAGCAACTGTATAAGCTGCTGATTTGTCTGTGTTCCTAGGTCGTCTTTTAACCAGGGAATTGGATCTGGCACAACTATCAGTCCCCTAGAGGTTTTCAAGTCCATACTCTGAATCTGGATTAAGCCCTGGCGATGAGCCAAGCGCAGGAGTGAGCAGCAACGAGCATGGGCATACTGAACTCTAAAGATCTTGGAAGTATCTTGTGTCAAGAGTGCTGATTGCTGATTGCTAAGTTCTAAGTAGGGCAAGAGATTCTTTTGACCTTGTTGAGGGCGAAAGCTAATCAGCGTGTCTGTTGAAGGTTGAATCCAATCTTGTAACCAAGTTGCTAACCCCTGATCTGTCAGCCAAAAATTAATCCAGCCTGGGGGAGCTACTTCAACCTCGAATTCGATCAAGTTTTGTTTCCCACCATCTTGAGTTATGGTTGGCAAAGATACAGTTAACTGATGAGCAATGGCTAGAGGACTTTGCTGCATGGCGCGAGAAAGCTTGAGAGCGATCGCTGAGCGATATGCTACACCAGTATTATCTGAGCAGCGTTCTAAAGGAATCGTTTCCAATATCAACTGGGGAATACCAGAATATACCATTGCTCTGGATATCTGTTCTTGTAATCGAGATCTCAGGGCAGCAGAATTACCTGACAAATTTACGCGCCATGAGCTAATCCTCAAGGTATTTTTTGTTACTTTGGACTCCATGTAAGATCTAGATAAACTTGTGTATCCATCAGGCTCGGAGCTTATGTATTCACCATCCGACCCATTAGAGGTATCCCGACCCTTTGTAACTTGGCAAAGGATCTTAGATTGGGGACAGGAACACTACCGTTATAGGACGTTTAGCAAAGATGAGCGGATTCCTACCCGTCCTGGGTTGTTGTATTTGGTAGAGCGGGGGGCAATCCGTTTGGTGGGTACTTCTCAAGTCAGTGCTAGCCCCAATTGTTCTGAATCTCAATGCTCCCATCAGAATATGGAAGAAGCGTTTTTAGGATTCATTGGTGCGGGTCAGCCCTTTGAAATTGTTGCCCTTTCACCCTTCACACTTCAGGCTTACTCTCACGTTGAGCAAACTGCTGTGGTATGGATGTACTGGGATGACTTAGACAACTGGCCACACTTCCGACGAGAGATATTAGATGCATTTAGGCTTCAGCATCAACGCAAACTCCTGTGGCTGAGTACCTTAGGACAGCGACGAACCATTGATCGGCTCTTGGGATTTCTGATACTCTTGGTTGAAGAGTTCGGGGAACCGTGTGAACAAGGTTACTGCTTACCATTTCCCTTAACTCACGCACAAATCGGTAGTGCCATTGGCTCCACCCGCGTGACTGTCACTCGCTTGATAGGAAAGCTTCGCCAACGGGGAATCATCAACACTCATAAGGATAATTTAATTTGCTTATCAGGTGACTCAGTACCTAAGATAACTCCTAATTAGGTACACTTATAGATACTTGTCTTCGAGTAAGTGCAGTGGAAATCTAATTTACTGCCAAACTGGCAACACAGCCATGCTAAATTGGTTTTTAATAAATACATACCTAACAGATCGCACAAATCAGCCATCCTGTGCCGTAATTGATGATCAGCTTGGCTGTGCTGTGAGGGGTAGCACCCTTCACAACACAGCCAGTTTTTTTTATAGCAATGGGTGTAATGGTATTTCCAAATTGCCAAATTCGAGGCACAAAGCGATGCAGCGCTACTAGCTCCTCCGTTCGCGTTTGCACAGCGTTAGGCTTTGCCCGAAAGCGTGGCCCACGACCTTAGTCCTCTGCTCCCTAAAACCGAATAGGTGCGCTTTCTGCTCTTTGTGCGTTTTCCGCATCTAATTCTTAAATTCGCCACGGGTCGCACCTTAAGAATTAAATTCCCATGGTAGTGCGCGCCTCAAAATGAGAATTGCTATACTTTGGCCACCCTACTTTAATTGGTATTTTTTTTACACCCAAGTCCCTAACCGGATTTGAGCTTACCTTAACTTCTGAGTATTTGCTACCAAACTGTCAGCAAATTTATCGAAGCGCTCGGAAAGTTTTTTATCCAAAAGCTTGCCATCTTCACCAAAAGCTTTCCAAGCCTGACCAATTGCAATTTGCTCTGGAATCACCCAACTATGTACCCAGCGCATAATTATCCGTAGGTCATTGAGAGCGTTACTATTCGACTGACCCCCCAATACACTAATCAAACCGGTAACTTTCCCTTCGAGATGTTCAAAACTCATCAAATCTAGGGCATTTTTAAGTACACCACTGACACTACCGTGATATTCCGGTGTTGCCAGAATTAAGCCATCGGCTTGCTTCACGGTTTCTTGTAATCGGGTGACATCTGGATAGTCTGCATAGTCACTATCACCACTGCAAAATGGTAATTGCATCTGACGCAAGTCGAGGATTTCAGTGGATGCACCATTAGCTTTAACTCGGTCTATAGCATGCTTTAGAGCCTGATAGCTATAGGATTGAGGACGTAAACTACCACTAATTCCAACAATGTTCACCATCTCACTAACCTCTGTTTAACTATAGTGCTGAGTGCTGAGTGCTGAGTGCTGAGTACTGATTTCTGAACGCGATCGCGTGCGCGAATGCGCATATGCTGAACGCGATCGCGTGCGCGAATGCGCATATGCTGAGTCTGCTTGACTGTCAAGGGTCAAGCAAGCTGAACGCGATCGCGTGCGCGAATGCGCATGTGCTGAGTGTTTGAGTAGAGCAAGTTGTCATGTGTTCTCGTCAAAGCTACCAATTATCAAAGACAGACGTTTTATGCGTACTCGTTATGACTACGTTTAGTCTAGCAAGTTGGGAGCAACTTTGTCAAACTCCTTTTGTGGCAGATCGGAGTATGTCCGCCCAGGACCGCAAGCATACATTCGACCATCATGCTGTGACCGATAACCCATAGGTGCGCGCCCGTTCGCGCACCTGATCATTTTGTTGTTTAATCGACAGGGCATCGAGATCAGCCGGAATGGCTAACACAGGTCCTGGTCGTTGACTAGTCATTAGAGCCCCTTAGCCAACGAACTATTCAAGCTACAGCCCTTATGCCTAAAGCCATTCAACCATTAGCCAACGAACCTAACCAAATTAATGAATAAAAACAGTCTTCTGATCTAGAGTCAACCTATTACTTGAATTGGACCGGTGGTACTGGCACTAAAGAATTGCTGCACTAGAGGATTATCTGTGGTATCTATCTCCCCAACGCTGCCGGACCACTGTACTTTGCCTTTGTAGAGAAAAACAACCCGGTCAGCGGTGCGGCGAATTGTGCTCTCCTGATGGGTGACCATTAGGTAAGTACTACAAGCGTTTTCGTCCCGTTGTATCTGGCGTACTAAATCTTCAATTACTGTTGAGGCGATCGGGTCAAGTCCAGCGGTTGGTTCGTCGTAGAGTAATACCTCTGGGTTGTCCCTGGGATTATCGGGATTGGAAATGATAGCACGGGCAAAACTGACTCGTTTGCGCATACCTCCTGATAACTCAGCTGGGTAGCGGTCTCCAATACCAGATAACCCTACCATTTCCAGACTTTGATTGACTAATTTCCGAATTCGATGATGTGGTAGTTTAGAGTGCTGGTAAAGCAAGAAACCCACATTCTCTTCCACGGTCAGCGAGTCAAACAACGCTGCCTGCTGAAATACCATACCAATGCCAATGGGGTCTTGAGCATCTTCTATTAAACCGGAGCGCCGTTGCCCTTTAACATAAACTTCACCGACATCAGCAGGTAGTAAGCCAGCAATAATCCGAAGAATTGTTGATTTTCCGGTTCCAGAAGGACCAATAATGACTAGGGCATCACCCTGATAAATTTTTAGATCCAACTGATTCAAAATGACATTGCTCCCAAACGATTTGCTCACTCCCTTCAGTTCAATTAGTGGTTCTGGCATCGGATATTTCTGACATTTTTCATTGTCTTCTCCATACAATGTATAACCTCTTCATCAAAGAGAACGACTTTTTGGTCATCAGGAAATTCTCCTGTATGCAGGCGCACAGCCACTTGTCCTAACCCCTCGCTATACAGAAGTTGCTTAAACAACAGGTTGTCCGTAAAGGACATAATGTGAGCAGCAATGGCGCACTCGCCTTCCCAGCCAAAGTCCACATCTAGTTTAACGTGATGCCTTTCATGAATACATCGGTAAATTAAGTTGACGTCCTTACCTAGTAGATCTGATTCATTATATTGGGCGCTGATTTTAACATTTCCTTGTTCAAAGTCCGCTTTGATGTCATTCAGACATAGATCTGCTCCTCGAAAGTAGGGTTGGTAGTCAACGTACTCAAAATTGACCCCTTGCAGTTCTACCTTTGCTAAGTCAATCACAAATTGACGAAACTCTTTAACTAACGATATAGGAGCTTCATAGGCTGGAGCTGTCATATAGCCCTTGGCTAATTCTTCAATTGTCATTATTATGATCTCCTCCTGTCCATACATGACCTCCTAAGAATTCTTATAGAACTTCTGCATTCACAATTTATTCACAACTATTAGTAGAGGATAAGTGATATAGTCTCCCTAATAGTCCCATCATCTATGGGGGGGTTAACCCCCTGACTCTGTAAATCCTATGTTGGCAACAAAAGAGTTAAAGCTTCCGCGTTAAATTCGTAACGCTTGGAAGCCAAGTTGGGTTTCTTCTAAATTGTGATATTTCTTGACAATAAAGACGTCGCGACAACCACTTAAACAATCTTTAAGAATCAGCAAGAGTTCAAAAAGCTTGCCGTGAATTCACTTAAATACTTCTGGGGAATAGTGCAAGAGCTTTACCTGATTTTGATTTCAGAGGCACCCTAGCAGGTTATTTGAGCAATCTTACCCTGACAAAGGCTTTCTTAAGAATATCTAAATCATTCAAACCTGTTGAAGAAGCAGTTAAATTAACTGTTCCTGCTCCGGTCATCAGTAATAACACGTACATAGCTTATACTCATTCAATTTCGGTTACTTCACATGGATTCGCTCTAACAATCTATGCACCGAAAATCTAGCTGTTGATTCCATAATCACTATGTGCTTACGGCTAATCACCGATACTATTTTCATGGCTTCAGGGATATTGCTTATTATTATTTATATCCGTAAAAAAGCCAATCTATAATCAGTGAATTTACGTAATCGTCTCTTGGGTTACAGGGGTAATCTTCAGTATTATCAATAGCTGTAAATGTTAACGTTTACCTTTCTTACTTACGTGCTTGACCCTAATGACTTCCTTTTCTATTTCACCAGCGAGATGACAACCAATCGAGAATCAGTGAATTTACGGACTCTGGGTTTTCGTCATGAGGGCAGTGACCAGCCTTAGGAATCCCTACAAATTTTACGTCTTTACCCTGATGACTCTGTTTTTGGAAGATGGTAGCACCAGAAATCGGTGTCCAAGGGTCTTCTTCTCCCCAAAGAATGAGTAGAGGAATTTGTAACTTCGGTAAAAGTTCACTAGGTGCAGGACCAGGAGGAGCAGTAAGAACTGATGCAAATACCTTTTGAGCACCGGGATCACAAGCAGGCTGGTAGATTAACTCTACAAGTTCCTCTGTAATGGCATCTGAGTCACAGTAGACTTGACGGAGGGTGCTGCGGATCCGATTTTTCTGGCGGATACGGTTAAACAGGAACGGTCCAAAGGTTGGAGAGTTCACTAACCTGGTAAAAGCTCCCATCACCAACCGCAAAGGTAGATTTAGCTCTTCAGGGCGGTGATTGAGTCCACCAGCACAATTAATTAAGACACCACCAGCAGCAATCTCAGGATAGTTTGTTACCACCATCAGACTTAACAGAGCACCAATGGAGTTACCGATAAATACGGTAGGTTCGTTGATGTAGGTATCCCAAAAGTCCTTTATTTGTTGTTGCCACAACTCTACGGTGTAGGATAAGGCAGGTTTATCAGAACCTCCGAATCCCAGCAGATCGATGGCAAACACTCGATAACCCCCTGCGGCTAGGACAGGAATATTCTTGCGCCAATGTCCAATGGATGCCCCAAAACCATGAACCAACAGTAGAGGCTTACCAGTCCCCATTACGGTGTATTCAATCTGGTTACCTTGCCAGTTCCAAACATGGTTTTCCGTCGTGTGGTGTGATATTGAAGTTTGTGTAGACACAGCTTTATGTTAACTTTAATTAACCTACTCATTTTAATATTACTAAACATTTAAGGAATAAGTTGATTCTGGATGATAAATTAGTTATAATAAAAGCTGGTATTAAAAGACGATTAAACATGACCTAGCAAGGATTGATTAGGTCAAGACTTCAATATCAGCTTTCGACTCCCAGGAGGATTTCACTTAACCCCGCCTTGGTAAGTGGCGATGTAAGTGACGATATCGCGCATTGTATAATTTGGGATAATAGTGACCTGAAAGCTAGAGCTGATCAGGATTTCGGGGCGCTTATCGCCCTCACAAGGAGAACTTCCTATGCAAATGAAGGGATGAAGGGGAGATTTTACTGGCTGCCAAATCTGGCTGCAAAATTATAGATCCATTAGAATTATTTATGACTTAAGGTTGATTGACTTCTAGTAAACCGGCAGGAGGCGTAATCTCAATCCGACCATTTTCGAGATCGACCACTGGTGCGATCGCTTTCACAAACGGAATCAACACCGTTGCTGGCTGTGGTTGCTTCTTAGCCTTGGATTGGCGTTTCTTGCTAGTTCGAGTGGGTGGTGCAGTTTCCGCATCGGTTGGGGGGGGTTGCACTGAAGATTGCAATTTGACTTTCAAAAGGTCATTACCAGCTGGGATCACATCTACGACTACTCCCACAGCTTCACCAGTGAGTTGATTAAAGACTTCAAGGTCAATCAAGTCTAAGATGTGATACTCATCTTCCTCTAACTCTGGGCGATCGCTGGCTGGTACCAACAGTTGATAACCGCGCAACGCCTCTGCCTGATCCCGGTTGTCTACCCCCTTTAGCTGCACAACATATAACCCTTTAGCAGGGACAAAACGTCCCCAAAGTAATTCTACGGGTTGGGGTGGATTATCCCGTGGTGGTTTTAACCAGCGCTGTCCTGGCTCCTCAAACCTCTCGGGAAAGTCAGAACTGGGATAGACTCGCAACTCTCCTTTTAGCCCATGGGGGGAAACAATTCTACCGATTTCTAGCCAGTCGTCATTGGTCATTTGAGCATTTTTAGGTAAGTGAACTAAGCACTAAGGGCAAGGTATAGCACTACGCATTAAGCTTAGGACATTCCTAAACTCAGCAAACTTAGTCATAGCTTACTTTTGACTTCTGACGCAAGAACCTTGCTGACTTGCCCGTAGCGCTATAGTACCATCATCCCTAAACCGGTCCGAGAGCGTGGATAGCGCGGACCTGTCATTTTATTTTATCCTGATTACCGGCATTTTGCTCAGAAAAAATAATAGAAAACACACTATAAATTGCCAGTAGAATTGTCTATAAATTTTCCAATAAAATCGGCTAATATGTTTCCTCAATCTATCAATTACTATTCTGGCTAAATTAAGGGCAATTAAAATCTATGAAATTACTCGTTTTTTCCTAGGAAAATAATAAACAATTTAATTATAAAAATTATCAATATATTTTAGAGTAAGTATAACCTAGACAGGATGCCGACACTAACAGGGCTTGTGGGCTTCTGGATTTTAAAAACTCTTTTATAAACGTTATAGATGCTAACAGTCTAATCAGAGTTGCTTCAATCAACGCAATTCGGCATTAGCTCACCTTCGAGAGCTGAATGGCTTTATGGAAGGGATTGAGATTGTCGAGCTTCTCTTGATGCCGGCAATGGCAGTGGACTAGGACAATTGTCTAGATTTGACCAATCTCAATCATATCTTTGACTGCATCATAAAGCTGAATTACACTAAATTATTCCTTTATCATCCTAATAATTTACATACCAAATGGTTAGCTATTTGTCAAATTTTTTATACATTCTCGGAGAAAGAAAACTCCGACTAATCCCTCTTCTGTTATTAATCTTACTAAGCTCCCTCTTGGATACTGTAGGTATTGGACTTGTCGGGCCATTTATGGGGTTAGCTACTAACCCAAGGTTGATTGAACTAAATTCTCGGCTGCATTGGGTTTATGCCAAGTTAGGTTTAACTTATGAAGTTCAGTTTATTGCCTTGCTAGGTTTAATCATTATTCTTGCCTTCTGGACTAAATCCTTATTAAGTTTCCAAGCTCAAAAATATATCTTTAAATTTAGCTTTACTCAGTACGGTGAACTATCCTCAAATTTGCTCCATGCCTACTTGGTAGCTCCTTACACATTTCATCTTAGGAAAAATACGGCTTTTTTGATCAACACGGTTTTGGAAGACTCTGGAGTTTTTAGTGTAAAATTCATGATTCCTTTCCTAAAAACCGTAGCTAGTTTTATTATTATAGTATTTTTAGTTGTTTTACTAATAATCACCGATCCAATCGCAACAATCACTCTAGCCTTGATTTTACTAATTCCCTTAGGAATTATATACCAATTTAAAGACAAAATTTCCGAATGGGGAAAAAAGGTATCTCAATCTAAGGAAGAAATGATTCGCATCATAAATCATAGCCTTGGAGGATTAAAAGAAACACGAATTATTGGTTGCGAATCTTACTTTGAAAAGCAAATGAATGATCAAGTCGATAAACTGGTTAATGGCATGACATCCTTTCATACGTTTCAAGCTTTGCCTCGCATTATAATTGAAGCGATTTTAGTGACATTTTTAGTAGCTTTTGTATCTATAGTCTTAGTCTTTAACCTTGGGACAGAAAATATTATCCAAGTTTTAGGTATTTTCGCTTTGGCTTCCGTACGTATGATTCCAGCATTTAGTCATTTAACATCTAATATTGCTTTGATGCGAAACGCCAGCTATTCGATTAATAAAATATACTTGGATTTAAAAGAGTTAGAAGATATTGAAGTAGAGGAAATTTTTGAGCCTACATATTTATCAGATTTATCTGCCCTATCCAAGCCTAATACTCCCTCATCTCAATTCAGGGATTTTGTCAACTCCATTGACGTTAATAGAAGTCTATCACACCAGGATAATCACATCGAAATTGATAGAATTACCTACCGCTATCCCAAGGTTTTAGACCCTACTATTATGAATATATCGTTGACTATTAACAAAGGTCAATCTATTGCTTTAATCGGTAAATCAGGCTCAGGTAAGACAACATTAGTTGATGTTATTTTAGGTCTGTTAGCTCCTGAAAGTGGTGAGATTAGGTACAATGGTAAATCGATATATAATAATCTGCGTTCCTGGCAAAATTTAATTGGCTACATCCCACAGTCGATTTTTCTCATAGATGACACAATCGAAGGAAATATTGCCTTTGGTATTCCAAAGCATTTGATTGATCGAGAACGATTAGATCAGGCTATGCAATCTGCTCAACTTGCGGAGTTTGTTGAGGAATTGCCTGAGGGAGTTAACTCTGTTGTTGGTGAACGGGGAGTGCGTTTATCTGGTGGTCAACGTCAGCGGATAGGAATTGCTCGCGCACTTTACCATCAAAGGGAAATTTTAGTCCTAGATGAGGCGACTTCTGCACTAGATAATGAAACTGAATACTTGGTTAATGAAGCAATTAAATCGTTGAATGGCACTAAAACGATGATTATCATTGCCCATCGTCTCTCCACGATTGAACATTGTGATTGTATCTATTTACTCGATCAAGGTCGTTTAGTTAAGTCAGGTACTTATCAAGACATAATTTTAAATGAACAAAGCTTTAATTTTTGAATTGGAAAGACGCAGGAGCAGGTTAGTTATAGCAATTCTCTCTCCCATGAGGTGCAAAGAGATCCCCCTAAATCCCCCTTAAAAAGGGGGACTTCAGCTGCACCTAAATCCCCCTTAAAAAGGGGGACTTCAGCTGCACCTAAATTTCCCTTAAAAAGGGGGACTTCAGCTGCACCTAAATTTCCCTTAAAAAGGGGGACTTCAGCTGCACCTAAATTTCCCTTAAAAAGGGGGACTTCAGCTGCACCTAAATTTCCCTTAAAAAGGGGGACTTCAGCTGCACCTAAATTTCCCTTAAAAAGGGGGACTTCAGCTGCAATATCAAACCTGCTCCTAAATGACTAGCTTACTTTTACCAAAACTAAATTATCTTCTTCCTTTGTTTCATAGCTTGTCAAGGGTTTGTCTGCAGGTCCTTTCGTTACTTTGCCATCTAAATCAAATTTAGAACCGTGGCAAGGACAGTTAAATATTTTGTCCTCTTGCTTCCAATCCACGCTACAACCTTGGTGAGTACACCTAGGGTTTACGGCAACAAGACTATTGTTGCTCAGATTACGCACGACTAGAATATCTGCTATCTTGTCGCTAATTTTGCCTTTTTCTTCTAACTCCTGCACTGTGCCAACGGCTTGGAATCCATCCTCTCGCACCGACTTATCAATATTAGGACTTTTCTTTTCTGTTGCTTTTGGCGGACTTGGCTCAGGACTACAGGCAGCTAATGCTACTGGTAGATAAGTAGCTAATGCACCAACACCAAACCAGCCCATAAATTTACGACGATCCATAGTATACCTCTACCTGGAAAACGATTTATTTTAATAATAAACCATAAACGATTAATATGATGTGGGGTTGAACACTTATAAATAGTAGGTAATAGGGAACAGGGAACAGGGAACAGGGAACAGGAAGGGAATAGTAGGGATATTATCTACTATAATAAAGCTATATTTTTTGAGAACTTATTATCTGAACTTGCTCTAATTATCTCATCTTTAAAACTAGGCATTTGGAATCGAAAGTATTACCGGCTAATTAGCTGGATAATATCTTGGTGATTAGTTGGCATTTTGCCTTTTAATAGCAATTATAAATCAATTTTGATAATGTTTGTTCCCTGTTCCCTGTTCCCTGTTCCCTGTTCCCTGTTCCCTTTGCTAAAGTTAGTTTAAATTTGTTTTAATTATCTTTAGCCATAACTGGTTGCTTTTTACTAAACTGTTTCACTAGATTTTGACTAGATTTAGAGATAAACCAACGGTTATGTCTGGTAGCGGTAGCTGCTACAAATAATAAGTCTAAACCAACTAGGCTCCCGACAATTAATTCTGAGCCACCAGTACTAAATCCATAACTGTGTAAACCAGTACCGAGAACAAAGTTAACACCATACCAAGCCATCAACACAGCATTAAAACAAACTACACTAATGACTGCCATCCCAAAGTCTGCTAACCATCCTACCAGACGACCATGTAAGGGGACTATGTAACACATTAGGGCAATCAACGCCCAGGTTTCTTTGGGGTCCCAACCCCAGAAGCGACCCCAGGAGAAGTGAGCCCAGATCCCACCGAGAATAATGCCAGTAGTGAGCAGTAAAACACCAATTTGTAGGACTCGATAGTTGAATTTTGATAGATGGGCAATTCGTTGAAAGGATTGGGGAGCAACTAGATAATGTCCTAGAATAATATGTCCTAATCCCATTGCTAATGCAAAACTAGCATAGCTGAGGGTAATGGTGGGAACGTGGATACTCAGCCAGAAGTTGTCCCGTAGTACTGGTACAAGGGGGGCAATACTTGGATCTAGAACGGCTGGAAGACTGTCTGCTAGAAGTAGACAAAGGATTGATAAAGGAGCAGCGGCTAACAGATAGTATTTTGCTCGGTAGATTAGCTCAAATACTAGGGCAATGGCGGCAATCCCAAATCCAACCCACACTACGGATTCATACATATTGGTGACTGGGGGACGTCCGGCAATTTCCATGCGGGTGATAAAGCCGTAGCCTTGGATGAAAAGACCTGTGAGGAAAATTCCTACTGCACCTGAGTAGAGGTCGAATTGTTTGAAGGATAATCCTAATAACAGGACTAGTAATGCGATCGCATAAATTTTCCAGGCTTTACTAAAGGGGCGAAAACTAGAGAAGTTAACTTCCCGTTGCAGCACGGAATCCTTGGGGTAAATTTCAGGGCTAAGAGCGGCTAACTCCTGATGTAGTTTTTCTGCGACTTGCCCAACCTCAACATTAGTCAGGAGGGGATCTAAACGATAGGCTTGTTTGAGTGTTTGGTAACTTTGCTGTAGAAGGGTAATTTGTTCGTTGGTGTAATACTGTTGCGATTGAAGTATGCTTACCCAAGTGCCTTTACTATCGCTGGGATGGGGAACTAGGGGTAGGGTATCAGTACCTACCGTGCGTAACATTAATGCCAGTCTGTCTTCTATGGTGAGGGCTTCTCGTTCGTCTCTAGTCAGCTCAATGTTGTCCGCTTCTTTTTGATTGGCTTCCAGAACGATGGTACCTAGGTTAGAACTGACTAATTCTGCGAAGGAGAAGTATTTTCGTTCTAGGTCAAGACTGATTTTTTCTTTGAGGGGGCGGTAGGTAAGTAGAATGAAGGGTTCTTGGTTCCAGTCTCGGTTATTAAACCATAGGGATAGGTAGGTTTGGAAATAGTTGAGAGTTTGATTGTTTTCTACGCGGTAGTTAGTTGAACCGTGGATTTTGGCTACGGTTTCTCGGGCTACGGTGTCTAAGGGTTTTTTGCGCCCATCAAGTTGGACGGCTAGGGTTTGTAAGGGGTCTAGGGGTGATGGTTGGAGTTGGGTTGGAGGTATGATTAGGATTACGATTCCGAGACAAAGTCCGATCAGGAGTTGGAGTGGTTTCATCAGAGCACAGGAGTAAAAGCTACACAGAAGTAAACGCTAATCTGAACTAGAACAAAGTATGTTAGGGGGAATGATAATACAAGGGAACTCCGGACTCCTCTGGCTGGCGGCGCAGTTTTTTAGCTATCCCTCGACCATAGAACATGATGGTGATGCCACCGATTACTAGACCGGAGCCTGTCCAGGTTAAAGCAGTTACCCAGGCTGGTTCTCGCTTGATTTGTAGGGTTGATTGTTTTAAGTCACCGGGATTCCAGGAAGCTTGGGCTATTTTCCAGCCTTGATACCAGGTGGGATGGTTCATCCAAACGTTGCGCTGGGAGATGACATGGTTATCCCGGTCTTCGATCCGGATTTTGCTAGTCCACATAGCAACGGAATCACTGCCTTCATTGCGTTCAACGATGAAGTCTTCTAATGCGATCGCAAACGGCAGTTGCAAGAGTTTGGGACTAAAGGCAGCAAAGATTTCTCCTGTTGGTTCGTTAATCGTAGTCGGTTCGCCCCAGGGTAACCAGGTTTGGATTCCGGTTTCGGTGCTGACTAATAAGGCTGGTACTCCCTTAACGGTTGGGTCAAATACAGGTATGACCTGACGATTGATTTTGCCATGGGGAATATACTCGTCTAGAGTAATTTGGAAGTCTGCCCAACCGGGACTGACAGCTTTTCCAACCTCTAAGGTTCCAGATTTAAATCCTTTCGAGGAATGGGCCGCATAGAATAGCTGACCTGATTGAGTCACGATCACCCGGAAATAATCCTGTGATTGCTGGGGTTGAATGTTATAGCTAATCTCAATTCCTTCTAGGGGTTTTCCTGATACCACTGAACGAATTGGGGGAAAGTTTTCCTTTCCAAACACAAACCAGCGTTCAAGCCCTTCTGGTGTGGATACCTCTAACTGTACTGCGGGATTTCTCAGTTGTTGGGAGGCCGTTGTCGGTTGGTTGTCGGCGTCTAGTCGGAAATCCGGCCAAAAATCGACGACTTTGACTGAGGAGTCTGGGGCTTGGGATGACAGAGCTTGTTTTATATCGATAATCTCTGTATCTATCTTGTCCCTTTCTTTTGACGTTACCTCGATGCTTCCCCAAGGACTCAGGTTTTTTTCTTCAGGAGGTGATAGCAGAGATTTTCCTTTTCCTGTCGCTACTGTATCTACCTGAATAATTTCTAATTCAGCTGGCCCAATCCCTACTTTGCTGGCTACTGGGGCTACAGCTAAATAGCGATCTAGGGTTTGCCCCATGCGATCGCTTTTCAAGCGTAATCGCACAGCTGGATTATCTACTGCTGAATTATCCCCTTCGGTAAAACTTACTGTTTTGATGGTGTTGTCGCTGTAGCCTAGCAAAGACAGTTTACCAATTTGCTTGGGGATGACTGAACCATCTGGCTTGATCAATACATCAGCCTGCTGCAACTCTGATGATGGTGTCATCACTTCTAACAATTCCCCTTCAACCCGAATCTGATTGCTCGAAGCCATATCGGTGCGCAAAGGTAACATACCCTCTACACCTAAGTGGATTACAGCCGCTGAACCAGCGATAATTACGATGATACCAAGATGGGTCAGAGCAAAGCCGATTTTACGCGCACCTCGCCAGGGATAGCGATACAGACCTGAGACCGCTAAGTTGAGGGCTAGTAGGAACATTAAGGCTCCAAACCACGGACTTTTGTAAATCTCTTGTTGCACGGTAGTTGACCCGACCTGAGATTCGTAAAACGTCGCCCCAATTAAGATAGCGACAATAATACTAAGTAAAGGGACAGCTAGTTTAATCGAGCCAATAAATTTCAAGGTATGCTCAAGCATATAGCAATCCTAGGTTATTTGTGAACATACTGGTCAAGATTGGGATCACACAACATGGTTCATTAACTAAAAGGTAATTAGGAATAGTTTTTACCAATAATTTAGGACTTATCTCTATATAATACACCATGGTATAAAACAATTTTATCAACAGAAGCTCTTTCCTAAATTATGTTTTTTTTTCGCTTTTTTAAAACTAAGCGATCGCTTTTAACAAAATGCCTTAATGTCATGAACTTTAACCATGATTTTAAATTATTGTTGTATTAATTAATACATTTAGCATTTTTTTCATCTTAAAGGTGTAGTCAATCTACTAGCTTAGTAAATTAAACATTACTCAACTATTCCGTAAACGCGATCGCTAACATCAGACTTAGATACTGGCCATAAAGCGCGTCTGTCTACAACAATTTCCCATCTGTAAGGAATTGTCACTAACACCAGACCCAATCCAGATCACGTTTGAGGTTATCTATGCTGTTGTACACGAGTCCATCTAGCCAACTCACCACAACCAATCCTGAGGAAGTACTGAAGCGATATGCTAGGGGAGAACGGGATTTTCGGGGCATAAATCTGAGTGAGGAAATGTTG
This sequence comes from Moorena sp. SIO3E8, assembly GCF_010692445.1. Lineage (NCBI taxonomy): Bacteria > Bacillati > Cyanobacteriota > Cyanophyceae > Coleofasciculales > Coleofasciculaceae > Moorena > Moorena sp. SIO3E8. Next base: position 22,318 of record NZ_JAAHHM010000077.1, read on the forward strand.
AGTTGGGTAGATCTTGAGGGGATAAATCTCAGTGGTGCTCAGCTTTATGTATCTATCTTAGAAGGAGTTAACCTTACCGAAGCGAACCTTACTAGAGCTAACCTCAGTTGGATAGACTTAACTGCAGCTACTTTAATCAAGGCAAATTTGACTGAAACTAACTTACACAAAGCCGATTTGCGTGGAGCAGATTTGAGTGGTGCTAATCTTCAAGGAGCAGATTTGAGTGGTGCTAACCTTCAGGGTGCGGATTTGAGTGGTGCTAACCTTCAGGGAGCGGACTTAACTAGTGCAGTCATGTCTCGTAGTTTTGATATCGGTATCTTAAAGTTGGCAGCTTTCTAGACAGATATTATTTAAGGTTGTGTTGTTGAAGGTTGTGTTGTTGAATGTTGTTCGCGTAGCGTGGCCGAAAGGCCAAGGTTGTTCGCGTAGCGTGGCCGAAAGGCCAAGGTTGTGTTGTTGAATGTTGTTCGCGTAGCGTGGCCGAAAGGCCAAGGTTGTTCGCGTAGCGTGGCCGAAAGGCCAAGGTTGTGTTGTTGTTCGCCTTTGGCGTCCGAAGTAGGGTAGGTTGTTTGGTTTAAGGGTTAATAACCTGTAACTTTCTAACCTGTAACTTTCTAACCTGTAACTTTCTAACCTGCAACTTTCTAACCTGCAACTTGTCACCTATGGTAATCCTGTTTTCAGGATAATAGCTCTTGCAGCACTTTAGTGATAATTGTTTCAGGGATTTTGCCAACTAGGATTTCTTTCTCTTGCTGATTACTGTCTAGAAATGTGAATTGAGGCACACCAGTCACTCGGTATTTTTCAATCGGTTTAGCCCACTGGGGATCATCTATATTTAGCATCACCCAATTGACGCTCTCTCCATACTTTTGGTGTACTTTGTTTAGGATAGGAGCCATGGATTGACAAGTGGTACACCAGTCAGCGTAAAATTCTACTAGAGTGGGCTTATTATTGCTCAAAGCAAGCTCATACGGTACGGATTGCTTTGCCATTGTTTTGATTAGAGCTAACCCAGCCACGCTTGAACTACTAAGGCTAGATACATCAGAACGAGTTAGGAAAAATGTTCCAGCGGCGAATACAACAGTGATTATTCCTACAACAATGCTGAGTTTTGCCCTGATTTTTCCTTGTTCACTATTCATTATAGTATTTATCAATTGGGTGATGTCTAAATTCCTGGGTTGTAGGGAGCAGGGAGCAGGGAGCAGGGAGCAGCGATGCAGCGCGGTCTTGGGGGTTTCCCCCATGAGCGACTGCATCAAGACGGGAGTAGGGAATAAAATTTAGATATACCTGACTAGACTAGGAAACGCTATATTTCATGATATATTATTTACCAATATATCATGAAATAAAATACTGAATTATCATAACACCAAAAAATAATCGTATCTCTTTACTACTCTTGCCTGTTGCCTATTGCCTGTTGCCTATTGCCTATTGCCTATTGCCTATTGCCTATTGCCTATCCCCTGTTCCCTGTTCCCTGTTCCCTGTTCCCTATTCATTGATAGTAATAGGCCAGAAATATGTGAAATCCTAGCATCACAAAGAATACACTGACTAGGAAGATATGGGTGGATAGCCAGACAGAGCGTAGATTACGAATTAGGGGACCTTTAGATATACCCGGTAGTATCGTGCCAATGCCATCCTTTGCTGGCACCCAACCAAAATATTTTCTAGGAGATTCCAGCACCCCGGTTTCCGCTACAACACCGACTAGAGCCGATAGGATTACACCAAAAAATACCCACAGGAATATAGAATTAAAATTCTTACCCGTCGCGCCAATGGTATGAATTAATGTTGTTCCTAAAAGGGCGACTCCCAGAAAGATATGTAAACTCCGCCACAGCTGTATGGAACCAGGAATAGTAAACTTAATCATCCAGCCACTACTACGCTTTCTAGCCGTTAGTACTATCTCAAACAATACAAAGGCTAGGGATAGATAGCCGGTAATTTGCTTATAAAGTTCCCCTTGTAAAAGCTGATACCATTTAAAGTAATTCTCCCGCAGCATCGGTATATAAAGGGGACTGAGGGCAAAGGGAGTCAGAATTACCACACAGATGAAGGTGAGGATGATTAAGGTAGAAAATTTGGGCTTCATAACATAGTGGCTTTTCGGTTAAACCTATTTTGTAAGCATTCAGCAGTCAGCAGTCAGCACTCAGCAGTCAGTGGTCAGCAGTCAGCAGTCAGCAGTCAGTAGTCAGCAGTCAGCAGTCAGCAGTCAGCAGTCAGCAGTCAGCAGTCAGCAGTCAGCAGTCAGCAGTCAGCAGTCAGCAGTCAGCAGTCAGCAGTCAGTCATGCCTGATAGCTGATAGCTGTTCGCGTAGCGTGGGCGTAGGGCATAAGCTGATAGCTGATAGCTGATAGCTGATAGCTGATAGCTGACACATTTCCCCTAAAAATTAGGTACCTTCTAGAGGCAGATTAATGATGATGCCACCCATGACTTCGCCCATCTCAAAGACTTTGTCGGGATAGCGCTCTTTGTGTACAGGATGGGTGTTGTGGCAAGTGATACAGGCTTCAGCCACAGCTTTATCAGGGTAGACGGCAGAATAATAGGTTGTACCGGCAATTTCTTGATAGTCTTTGTAAGGCTCACCGGTTTCAACCACTCCTGCCATCGCTTTCTTTTCAAATTCAGATTTTGGCGCTTGGTTATCGTTGATATTCCAAGGGGAAATTAAGCCGTAGGTAAACTCTCCGTTGTCAGCAGCAATCTCTGCTCCTAGACGGAACATCTGAGCTGGTAGCGGAATACCACCAGTTTGTTGCCAACCTTCAGTGGCTTCAGCATCAACTACTCCCTTTGGCTTGTCTTTGCCTTCTAATTTCTTCAAGCGGTTAATGACGTGCTTGGTGTAAGCGGTGCGGTCTGCTAACAGCACGGTATGGATATAATCCACAACTAATTCTGGAGCAACACCTCCAGCTTGCTGACTGGAACCGTCGCCACAAGCGACAACAGTGACGCAAATCGCTAAACCTAAGGCAATTAATCCCACAGCTTTGGTTTTCATGCGATGTAGCAATGTCTTGATTGCCATGATTTCGTATCTCCTCTCGTTGTATTTAATTGGTATGACGTGGCTATGACGTAGCTATGACTAGGGCTAGGAATGATTAGCGTTAGCTAGTAGCGTTAATTAGTAGCTTTTACTACTAGTAGCGTTAATTAGTAGCGTTAATTAGTAGCTTTAGTTAGTAGCTTTAACTACTAGTAGCGTTAATTAGTAGCGTTAATTAGTAGCTTTTACTACTCTTCAGCCTGACTCGACCGTTTCTTCTCAAATGCACGAACTAGATCAAAGGTTTCTAGCTTCAGGGTAGGAGGTTGAGAAAAGTTTTCCTCCACTAGCTCATCGTCGAAGATGCTGTTATAGCTATACTCGACGCTGTGACAGTTCATACAAACTTCCTTAACCATGCGATCGCGTGGTTTAAGAGTAAAGGTATTGTTGTGATTAACGACAATTGTGTTTTCTGTGTTTTCCAGCTGCTGACGAGGTAGATGACAGCTAGCACAGGTCACCGATTCACCATTGGGTCTGGGTAAGGTGCCTTGGTCGGCAAATAGTTGGGCATGCTTTGAGTTTTGATAGTTGAGGGAGTGGGTGTCATTATGACAGGTCAAGCAGGAATCTACAGAGGCTTGCCAGGTATCTACAGAATGGACATTGTGACAGCTGTTGCAGTTCATTTGCTTGTCCATCGCTGACTCTTTCATCGGCAAATGAGCCATTGCTGGTGTCAAGGGAGATAGTCCTTCTGAGATCCGAATGCCATGCTTACCATACAGAAAGGTCTCAACCGCTACCTCATGGCAACTTTGACAACTTTCCTGGGTTGGTTTAACCACTAATTCTTTAGTTTCAGAGTCTTGGTGACAGCTAGAGCAGTTAACGTCTGCTAAGGCATGAGCACTGCCTTGCCACAACTGATTAATCTCAACTAATTCCGCTTGGGAAAGCGATGCAGCGGCGTCTTTGGGCACACCCCCATTGGCTACATCAATAACAGTGTTTGCGTTACCTCGGATAGCGCTGACCAATACCAACCCAATTAGGACGAGTACAATGGCAATCAGTTTTTTCATGACTCGCTCCCCAGGAATTCTTCACCTAAATCGGGAGTAGGCGCTTCTTCTAATTCCCCAGTAACTGTCCGCTCCAACAGTACAGGTTCTGGCAACATCGGCAACTGATCGATATTCTGACGCAGGAATCCTGTAGAGATGGAGCGGTGGTCGTGGAAGTTATGACAGCCTGCGGTCCAGCAACCATCCCGAGTAAATCCTGTATGACTGGCTAAGTCACCGGTGATGATGCCTTCATGGCAAGCCATACATAGGTCTGGCTTGAGGTGAACTCCTCGCCCAAACATATGGACGTGTTCGTTATGACAAGCAGTACAGGTCAGTACATCTATCTTGGTTAAGAGTTCAGCCCAACGGGGGTCACGGAACTTTTTAGCTCCGTGAGCATCTGCTGCCATTTCGGCTTCGTGGCAGCGCATACAGGTTTCGTTGGTGACCGGTTTAAACCCCTCATGACAGGAGTTACAGGACACCTCAAACAAAACATGCCCCTCCGAGGTAGTGCCAGGAAGGAACACACTGCGGTGATCTAACGCGAAGGCAGCGGTTAACCACGTTAGTAGGATCACCATCACACCGATGATGACTACCTTGGATTGGAGAATAGTGGGCTTAAAAAACTTACCTAGATTGCTTGCCATTTATTTTTAACTATTTACAACCCCATGGCTTACAAGAGCATGGCCAGGATCAGGGTAACAATTGCACCAGCTCCAAACACTCCACCGAATAATGGCCAGTTAATTTTGCTTTCTGGCACCTCATACTGTTGGGGGCTGGCTGTTGTCGCCTCTGGTTTTGGGGAATCTAACTCCACTTCTTCAGAGGAATAATCCGCACCATCCAACATGATGGTGGTAATGGCTCCGTAGGCGTCTACCCAGGCTTGCTTGACCTCTGGTGTCCAATCCGCACCCAAGTATTGCTCAAAGGTTTTTAGGAGGCTATTGCCCACTAATGGATAATGTTCTGGAAGCGCTCCATACTTAACATGTCTCGCTCCTAGTCCTTTGAGGGCTGCACCGAGGGTATCTGGTTTGCGTAGATTTTCTACTACCAGTACCAAGGAAGCCAGCAGTTTTTTCTGTTGCGCCACCATATCTGTGGTATCGAACAGAGGCTGGGCGGCTGGATAATCGGTGAATAAATTTTCGTAGAAGCTGGCTACAAATTCTGTAGCGCGAGGCTTAACCTGATCAAAGCTTTGTTCTAATAGTTCAACTTGTAAAGACATTGTTCTATATTACTCCGTGTGATTTACATGTTATTTACATGGGATTTAACTGTTAGTTTGGCACCCAGCACCCGATAATTACTTAAGCCCACTTCTGGGTTGGGGTTATTGAGGTTGAGAGCTTGACATCCGCTAAAGGTAGATGCCCAGTGGAGATAACCTCCCACCAGGCAGGATGTAAAGATGTCTAACTGTGTAAGGTTCCCACTGACTAACTGACTAAGTCGATGTGATTAGATCAATAGTCCATATCGATATCTAACGATAGGTTTCACAATTGGGAAACATCGTAGCTTTGGTTACAAATAATTTATAAAAATGAATAGTATGCATTAAACTATTGCATGTAATACATTTTCGATTTGATAATTAGGCTTTTGTTGGAGAACGCTTAAATTGGAGTCCGATATTCGGGTCGGAAAATCAGCTGTTCGTCGGATCAGTCTCCTCTGTGATCGAGATAGTAGTCAAATGCACTTAATTTGGTTGATGCAGTTAATTTTTTATTGCCGTGAGGCAACGATTAAACAATGCTGAACATTTTAAAACAAGCCAGTCTTGCTGGACAGCAGGAAAATTTTTCATTACTAACTCACCATCTTCAGCAGTTGTCCTTAGGGAAAAATGGTCAGACACAGCAGCGGTTAAATGATGAAGAGTTTCAGCTAGCCTTGAGTCTGGGATTACAGGTGCTCAAGAGTGGGGATTTTCAAGAAAAATGGGATTTAGTAAAGGTGCTACCAAAACTGGGGAAAGCTGTTATTGCTCCGGTAATCAGCATCCTAGAAGATGAAGCACTAGATTTGGAAGTCCGTTGGTTTGCTGGTCGGATCTTAGGTCAGTTTGATGACCCGGCAGTTGTGATGGTGTTAGTCAAATTGCTGAAGGATGGTGAGGATGAAGAGTTAGCCTATATGGCTTCTGAAGCACTGGCCAACATTGGGACTTCAGCAGTGGCGGCTTTAAGCCGTTTTCCAGAATCCCCAGAGGCCAGATTATTGGCAGTGCAAGCCCTGGCTCATATTCACCGTCCGGAAGTGATTGAGCCATTGCTGAGTGTGGTTAATGACCCCAGCTGGGAAATACGGGCTACTGCTATTGAAACCCTCAGTAATTTTCGCTCACCTTCAATTACTCCAGTGCTCCTGAACGCCTTAAGCGATAACGTGGCAGCGGTGAGGAAAGAAGCGGTGATTGGTCTAGGGTTACTACGCACTCTGTTGCCAGATTTAGATCTAGTCAAGCGGATTAAACCATTGCTTTATGACCTGAATTTGGAGGTTTGCCACCAAGCTGCGATCGCACTCGGGCGTTTAGCTACCTTGGACGCCCATCAAGCGTTAGTTAAGGCACTCCAGTCACCACCTACACCAATCACTTTACAAATCGAGATTGTCCGTGCTTTCAGTTGGGAGTTTACTACCAATTCCCTACAACAGTTGCAAGCAGTGCTGAGGGAGGCAGCCACACCAGTCTGTCGGGAAATCATTAGCGTCCTGGGGATGGTAGAGTCAGACTATTTGAAACCCAAAGCGGCTGAGATTTTGATCGACTTTTGTCAATCAGGGCAACTGGCTACGGAAGATCACCAAATCAAACAAACTCTAGCCATGTCCCTAGGACAATTAGCTCAATTTGAATCAATACCATTACTCAAAGACTTGGTCGCAGACTCAGATCACTCCGTGAGCTTGCATGCGATCGCAGCCCTGAAAAAATTCCCATTGTAAATTTTGATTGTAAATTCCCAGTAAATTCCCATGAGTCTAGGGGCGTAAAGCTTTCAGAGCCTACCGTTGCTAACGCTTGCATTTTTTTGTGCTATACTCTATACTTATGGTTTGATTCAGAAGTGGGCTACCCCTTAACTCAAATCCCTAAGGTGGACGTTAATTGAGGAGAGCCGATCTGAGCCATCCATAGAGACAACATAAAAATCAATAAAAAGCAAAGATATTGCGGAGCAAGCGTGGTTTAGCAGCCAATTCTGGGCGTTTGCTTCACGATTTTGCCACAAAAATTTGCTAGCATCAAGTACACTCGCGAACCCTAGGGGACGATTTGGCAGAAGGCCGTTGAGTAGTCCAGCCTCAATTGTTCCTAGACTTGCTCTGTGGATGGAGAAATACGAGTGAATATAAACGAAGATCCCGTATTCAAAGCACTTCTGAGTTCACTGAACACAAATCCAGGCTTTGACTTTACTAAGCACCAGATTCCAGCTCAAAAGTGTCTCAAACTTGAATCACTAGATACTAAGCAATCCTCTCTACAGCCGGAGCTGCTCTATGCTGCTCTAGAGGAACTCTCTACGGGTCTTGAGGAACTCAGCGAGAAGTATGAGGCTTTGCAAGCGGCTTACGCTGTGTTACAAGCACAGCAAAAACACTACCATAATTTGTTTGAATTGGCTCCTGAGGGTTACCTGGTAACCAATGGTCAAGGAATTATCCAAGAAGCAAACTATGCAGCGGCTAGTCTACTCAACGTACAGCAGTATTATCTGGTCGGTAAACCGCTGATGAGCTTTATCAGTGAAGCTGAGTCTAATCGCTTCGAGCACCAACTCCACGAGCTCCAGGAATTGCAAAAGCTCAAGGACTGGCAAGTGGTGTTGTGTCCACGGCAAGGTAAACCTGTAGCGGTTGATATGTCAGTATCTGTCTGTTGTGACCCTCAAGGCAATGTTGTTAGTATCCACTGGCTGATACTCCATGTCACTGGGTTCTAGAACTGCTAAAAAAACTTGAAGTCAAAGACATCAGGGCTCTACAATGCAGTTTTAGCATTACCGTTTCTCTGGAGTTGAGCAAACCCCTGAGTAAGATCATCAATTTACTACCACAGATGGCTGATTCTAGCTATTCCGATCTTTTTCAATCATCAATTAACTTCCCTGAGCCTCTATTAACCGATTAGTGTGGCGGGAATCGGGAATCGGGAATCGGGAATCGGGAATCGGGAATCGGGAATCGGGAATCGGGAATCGGGAATCGGGAAAAAATACTGTTTACCTGATAGTTATGAAAAATGCTGTAACTATCAGACTACAATTTTTTGTGTACCGACAAATGCTGTTTCAAAGGTAAACTTTTCATCTTCTAGCAGCATTTCAATTACTTCTCGCAAATTTTCCTTTAACTCGTCTAAGGTTTCTCCCTGAGAATGTGCGCCTTTCAATCCTGGAATATAACCAACGTAGAGATTGGTATCCAAATCTCGCTCAACAATTGCAGTAAATGTTTTCATGAAATTCTAGTTTTTAAATTTAATAATATCTTATAGCGGTTTGCGACTTTTCAAGTAGCGTGAGCTTTTAGCTGACGGCTGTTCGCGTAGCGTGGCCAAAGGCCTTCGGCTGACGGCTGACGGCTGTTCGCGCTACGTCATAGCCCCTTACCGCCAGTCACCGATTATAACAAAGGGTGCCCAGTAATAGGGATGCTGGTAGTAAGGGTGTTTCAAGATACTTAACTGAGCACGGCGCAGGGCTTCAGCTTTGGTAACGTTCCGTTGAGTGAATTCTTTGTAAAACTGATTCATAAACACAGCACTGGCTTCGTCGTTAAAATACCACAGAGAACCCAGAATACTGCGTACTCTAGACCTTAGGGCTAATCCCGCTAATCCAAAAGGTGTTTGATTATTCCCTATAGCACTATAATCAGCACTGAGGACGAGTAATTCAATCGGGTCGAATTTTTCCTGTTCTTTTGAACCCAGTAACTTCTCAAACTCTTTGGGTGTAATTGGTTCGTCCCAAGCCAATATAAATGTATCTTCTGATTCTGAAGAAAACTGTCCATGGGTTGCCAAGTGAACTACAGGGAAGTAAGAGGAGTTAAGTGCGTTTTCCAGGGCTTTACCAGTGAAGTCCTGATTAAATAGGATTGAACTCGGTATGATTGAGCTAATTTTTTCTAGCTCCACCTTAACAAAGGGTATTGCTGGATAACCTTGGCGGGATTCAGAAAGTCCAGCAATCAAAGCTTTTAAAGGTCTTGGTTTCTGGGGCTGAGGCTCTAGTATCTGTAAAGCAGGGGTGACAGCAATAGCATATTTTTCTACTAAATGCTGCTCACCATCGTGAAGAGCTGCCATGGGAATATATCTTAGCCTACTATTGGGAACAAATACGAGAGTCTTGATGCTACTTTTAGCTAACTCAGTTTCTGCTGGTTTAATCAGCCATTCGTAAACTTTTAGGGAGAATCTATACCATAAACCTCGTCTATGCACCTGAGGAAGCGTGTAGAGAAATTCCTGAAGCGTTTCCTCAACTTCTTTTGCAGATAAAGGTGTTGAGTAGCGGTGCAATGGTTGACCGGGCAAGTGAAGAATTACTTCCAAGCAGTCGTCCAAAATAATAGGATAGATTACTGCTGCTTGGGAATCAATCTGATCAATTTCAATTAGATTAGCAGGCACAGGAACTATCTCACGGAAGCTGTTGAGTTGAGCCAAATTGATAGATTCAATAACCTGACGAACTTTTCTAAGATTTTTCTGCTTATATCCAGTTTCTTGAGAGTCCAAAAGTGCTACAATAAACTCCTGATAAACACTTTCTACAATCTCTCCAAAATAAACCTTTATAGCTGGATTTATACTGCTTAAATCCCTACCTAATGATTGGAGAGTATCAAAAGCCTTGCCGTAAGCATACAAGGCTCCTTTAGTATCTCCTTGAGCTGCCAGCAAACGACCTTGGGCATTTAAAGCTTGAGCAAGAATGATGGAGTGATCTAGAGAGTTTCTATTATCTGCACTTTCTAATCGTTTCAAACTCTCTGAAACTGCATTTTTTGCCTGATCAAACCGTTTAAGTTGCTGATAGGCAATGGAAATATTGCTCAGCAGCATGGCTTGTTTGAGTTCATAGTCTTGAATCTCAAAGGAGAGAGCTGCTTGTTTCCAGATTATTTCTGCCTCAGAACGCTTATTGGCTTTGTAAAGTTTTCCACCTAGTTCAGATAGCTGCGAGACATGTTGAAATTCTTGCTTTACCTGGTTAAGTTCTAACTTGGCAGAATCAACTTGGCGATTCGCGTCTACTACTAGAATTACTGTTAGTATTCCAGAAATACCAGCTCCCAATAACGCTAAAATTAAGACACCAAATCCGAAACGCATCTGCCCTTTGGCTTTCCGATTCGCCTCAGTTAGTATCAGATTTATCGTCTGGGCTGCTTCCCTATCTTTCCTCTCTCTCTCTAATTCCGCATTTCGTTCTTTTTGAGCAATTTGCTCCTCTATCTGCTTTTTCTCACTTGCCGCCAGAAACTGCTGATCCTGATAACTTAAATTCTTACCCTTGGCCCAAGCTTGAGCATTCTTTAGAGTTTTACCCCGCAACAATAGTGACTGATCCTGACAATCTGACGCCACCCAAGCCCTAAAGGCTTCCGAATAGGGACGTAACTGGGCTAATTCTTGGTTAATCCAGTCCTGATTAAAGACTTCACGGTAGATCGGGTTATAGACTTTAAGAACTGGAGACGTTCCAAGTCTGTGCTTGACCACTAACCCAGATAACTGTAACTTGCCCTCTTCAAAACTGTTATTAGCAACAACTTCCCCCTGCTGCCACACCTGCTGATACAAGTCCAACAAATAGGCAGCCCGTTGCTCATTAGAAAGAATGCGATCGCGTATGGTCTTCAAGTGCTCTGGTTCATCGGTAGCTTCCCAGTTGTCGATAAAATGCGATCGCACTAATGTCTCAATCCATACCTTCTCCCTCTCCCCCCTTGTTAAGGACTTCTCAATCCATGCTTTCTCCTTCTCCCCCCTTGTTAAGGGGGGTTGGGGGGGATCCAAACTTGTCAAGGGCTTCTCAATCCATGCTTTCTCCTTCTCCCCCCTTGTTAAGGGGGGTTGGGGGGGATCGAAACTTGTTAAGGGGGGTTGGGGGGGATCGAAACTTGTTAAGGCTTGGGGGGGATCCCAACACCCAGAACTCACCACCAACTGACAAAGCTTTTGAGTAAGAAACGGTTGTCCTCCTGTCCACTTGACTATCTCCTGGATCACAGCCTGGGGATTACTGACATGTCCCTCCAACCCCTTGACTAACGGCTCTACTTCATGGAGTTGAAAGCCATGTAACTCAACAGCTCGGCCAATATTAAACGGGGTGCGGTCTTTATCTGCTATTAAATCCCCCGGTGTCGCCACCCCCAACAGCACAAAACTGATCCGATTATAGGCAGAATTTTCTGCCCGTTTGTTATAACAGGCTCGAATTAGGGCAAAAAAGTCATCTTTAAACGCTAGTTGCAGAACGCTATCAATTTCATCAATAAAAATAACAATCCTTTCCGCAATTTGGATCAGTAATACCTCTTCGATAAACTCCCGAAAAAGCTGTACTGGGGGAATATCTTTGTGCTCATTGAGCCAGCTGCGAAATGATAATTTCTCTTGTAGACCGAATCGGTTAATCAGGGTTTTGGTTAAGCCGCCATACCATTTCTCTGGGGTAACCTGTTGGGTTCCTAATTCCGTAATATCAATGGATGCACAAGCCACCCCCTGGTTTTGCAGCCGTTTCATGGTTCGCACTCTCAGGGAAGACTTCCCCATCTGGCGGGAATTCAACACATAGCAAAACTCTCCAGCCAGCAACTGCTGGTAAAGTTCCCCGTCAGCGGTACGCACGACATAAGTAGTAGCATCCGGTGGTAGGCATCCCCCAACCTGATAGGCTCCTGTACTCATGGCAGTTCTCCAAGGCGGTCTTTAAAATACTGTCGATATAAATTACAACTGAGCCTGACCTGATTGCCCTGCTTTTTGACTAGCCCCATGCTGTACAACTTATAGGTTGCTATCAAGTCCAGACCCACAGGAGCGTTAGCATCAATCACCTGTAACAGTGCTTTGGCCAAGTCTGGGTGTGGTTGCAGCATCCGCCACAGATGTCGCAGGTGGTTAGCGTAGATGCCAGCATCTGTAGGAGCCGCTTGCAACAGTTGCGCCAGGGAGTCATTACCGTGGATTTGGCAGTGAGATAAGGCTTGCTGTACCAGATCAGGATGACCTCCCACCATCTCCATCAGTTGCTCCACAAGGGATTCACTCCAATCCTGTCCATGTTGTCGGGCTAATTCCTGGACTTGTTGGGGGGTAAATTCTGGCAATTCAATGGGCACTCCCACATTAAACGGGGATTCATTAATATTGAGGGGGATATAAACATCTGTGGAATGGACAACTACCAACCGCAACCGTTTCCAGACCTGTTCCACTTTCCCCCGTTCGTGCCACGCCCTCAGCAATCCCAAAAATTCCGAAGCTACCTCAGGGTAGGGAAAAACTCGGTCTACTTCATCCAGACATAAAACCACGGGAGCGCCAGCTTCAGGCAGAAGATAGTTCTCAAAGTATTCGGTACAATCCACCTTAGCGGTGGAAAAGTCTTCATCCCAATAGTCTCTTAACCGATTCGGTATCTTCAAGGTTTGGCCAACACTGATACAAAACCACTTGAACAATCGATCGACATCGGTCAAGTCATTGCTATGGGCTAAGTGAAAATTTACATAGGCCTTTCGGTAGCCCTTCTCGGCAAACTGATCCAACATTCTCACCATCAGCAATGTCTTCCCCATCAGCCTAGGGGCTTTAATTCTGACTAAGGCACCGGGAGCTAAAAGGGCTTGATAACAAGACTGTTCAATGGGAGGACGTTGGACATAAATCAATGAAGACTCTTCTTCAGGGCAGTGTGTGATCACTACTTCTGAGTTTATTGTTCCATGGGCTGACGTATCATTAGTATTTTCGTCAAAGAATGCTATGGCGTTCCAGTCTTGCCCCAGTTTTTCACTAATTTCTTTGAAATTCAGGTTATCTACAGCTTTCCCATTGAGATAATTATTGACGGTTGATAGAGATATCAATAACTCGTCAGCTAAATCTTTCTGGCGAGGATAACCGTTGCGTTGAACCGCTAGTGCAGCGCGGTAGAAATGCTTGAGCAGCTGCGGATAATGGTGAAACAGAAGGATGAACCGCTGACCCACTCGATGCTCAGCTCATCCGATTACACTCTTCACAACTAGGCTATGCCTAACCCCCATCCCTTGAGGATGCAATGAGCACGGTAACAGTGAACCAGCTGAGGGCATGATGTCTTCTCAAAAAAAG
>NZ_JAAHHM010000078.1:0-35639 GCF_010692445.1 Moorena sp. SIO3E8
TGACTCTAAACTTTCCAAATTTGTCAGAATAAACCATCCTTCTTTCGGCGCTACTCCCTTGACTTTACGTTGCCACTTACCAGCCACATTAAAACTTGTAAAACCACGGGTCTTTGTCACTTTAACTCCTTGGATAAAAAAAGATAATCCTGGTGTTAAGCCTAAATTATTTAATTGAATAAAAAGATCCTTTTTTACTTCGATAAATTCGTTCTTCTTAAGACGTAAGCAGAAATAGACACCCAAGGACTGGAGGTGCTGTGCCAGCTTGATCGAGCAAAATTCTCTATCCCCTAATAGACAAACTTTATAGTTTTTTAAAAGTGGCATCACTGAGGATAGGGCAGTTTTCTGTTCATGAATATTGCTAGAGCCTAATTTGGGAAGTAATTCAAAATATATAGGAAAAGCTCTTTTATCCCAAACTATACTGATCATGAGGAAATTTATCCGACTCCAATTTGTGCGGTCTATCGCTACATAAATTAATTGTTCATTTGTGAAGTATGTTGATAACCACGTTTTAACAATTGGGAACCAAATTTTTTCAATCGTCAGATTAGGCAATGATAAAAATCGTTGTATTCTTTTTCTCCGACTTTCAAATTTTATGGGAATTGATAGAGCATTTGCTAATTTTTCTAAATTTACTTCTTTAATTGTCTGTAGGAGACTAAGCAGAATTAGAATAAATAAGTATTCTGACTTACTAAGTTGACTTTTTAAGTGGTTTTGGTAGAATACAGGTAACATTGTCAATAGGTAGGTCTTGTTGAACAAAAGAGACCTATCTTTTTTTTAGCACAAAATGGTGAAAGCTTTACATTTAAAGCTTTTCAGGCTATTTCGTCACCCCTTCAGCAACAGCAACCCTTAACTTCTGTTGAGGAGATGGCATCCCATTATATTGAGGCAATAAAACCAATTCAACCCCAAGGACCATTACACCTCATTGGCTGGTCTATGGGAGGTGTAATTGCTTATGAGATGGCACAACAATTACAGGCTAAAAATACTCCAGTGGCTCTTCTAACTTTAATAGACAGTTATGCACCCACTGTAATGCGGAAACCTTCAGAAATAGATCAAGCCATGATAGTAAATCAATTGGCTCAAGATTTGGGAGGTCTCTATGGCCAAGAGTTAGATATATCCCATGAAACACTTAGACAACTTGAACATCCGATGCAAGTCAAGCATCTATTTGAGCAAGGCAAACAGCAAGGGATATTGCCATCAGACCTAGAAATAGAGCAAATGCGGTCTTTATGGGAAGTTTTTCAAGCAAATATGATGGCAAACTCTCATTATCAACCAAAAGCTTATCCAGGTTCACTTCTCCTTATAAATGCTAGTCAAACTTCCCCAGCAGTAATTGAAGACCCAACCCACGGCTGGGGTTCTCTAGTTAATGGTGATCTCCAAACTCACACTATTACTGGAGACCATTACACCATTATGAAAGCCCCCCAAGTTGAGGGTCTAACTGCACAATTGAACAAGTATCTCTTACAAATTAGATAAATTAAAAATACTTAACGAATAAATCATTTTTTTTAACTATCGCGTCTTTTTTGATTGTCAAAAAAAAAGACGCGCTAATTTATTCTTTATACAGCACCAATTATTATACAGCTTGGTGCTTTTTTCAGACCTAATTTATAACAATCAACACTTCTGGTCGAACCACGTAATAATACAAGTAAGTTAAGGTACTCGTAGACTGACCTAATGTTAAGAAAACCTAAAAAACTATCAACGATGCTATGGGTTGTGGTAATAATATTCCTGAGTAGCCTCACCACTACCTGTAGCTTTTTACCAGCCATCACAGCAGAAGAACGCACCTTCCTCAACCTTTCCGTGGACTTCTTAGGGGAGTATCAACTCCCCCAAACGGAATTCAAAAATACAGTAGTGGGAGGATTGTCAGGATTGGCCTATGATCGGGAACGCGATCGCTTTTTAGCTGTTTCTGATGATCGTTCTCGATTAGCTCCAGCCCGATTCTACACCCTGAAACTAACCTTCAATCCCACCGATACAGGAAACATAGGGATTGAAAACGTAGAAGTGGAAGATGTCACTTTCCTCAAAGATAAAAATGGTGAAACCTTTGTAAGGGGTACCCTAGATCCAGAAGGGATTGCTTGGTCTGGAAAAGATTCTGTATTTATCTCTAGTGAAGGGGCTACTAATCAAGGCATTGCTCCATTCATTCGGCAGTTTGATATAGCAACAGGACAACAGTTGCAAAATTTAAAAATTCCCCAGCGTTATCTACCGAATGATACTGACCTAGAAACAGTCAGTAATGGTATCCAAGATAACTTAGGCTTTGAAGCATTAACCTTAGAACCGATCAGCCTAGCTGCAGCCAGTGGGCAAGAGTCATTTCGCTTATTTAGTGCCAGTGAGTACTCCCTACACCAAGACCAGCCAGAAACAGATACCGAACAAGCAGCGGGAATTCGTTGGTTGCACTATTTGATTGGAGACGTTACTCCTCCAATGCTGGTTAGTGAACATCTTTACTTACTCGACCAAGACCCCCCTAACACCATTGCTCACGGTTTGACTGAGTTATTAGCATTGGATACTGCAGGACATTTTCTGAGTTTGGAGCGTACCTATGGTTTATTTGGATTCAGTGCCAAACTTTATCAAGTGGTGACCGGTGGAGCAACCGATACCACCAAAATTGCTAGTCTCAAGGGTAATATTGCCAAGATTAAGCCACTGCAAAAAAAGTTGTTGTTGGATTTGAGTGAATTGGGGATTTACTTAGATAATTTAGAGGGAATGACCCTTGGTCCGCGCTTGAGTGATGGCACTCAGAGTTTAATTTTGGTGAGTGATAATAATTTTAGTGAGGCTCAGGTGACACAGTTTCTGTTGTTTGGGATTAAAGGTTTAAAATAGCCCAAAGAAACCAGAGGGATTCCCAAGCTCTCGCCAGTAAACTATCAGCTATAGCGCTGGGCGCAGGAAATACAGAATAGGGAACTTTGGATCAGGGTCATCATGGGTGCTTGTCAACTAAAGGTTTTAGCAATTGGTATTGATGCAGAACCCAAACCATAAGGGACTGCATCAATACCATGTATTCTAAAGATACCAACTGCATCAAACACTACTTCATCCGAAGTTCCCGCTATTCTAAGTTCAACACTTCTGGTAATGACTCATTCTACGGATATCGCTACTTTAGCTCGCTGGATGGCAGCTGATTTTAGTAACCAACAGCAGGCGTTTGAGAATCCACCATTGTATGCTCACATCCGCGTCTGCATGCGTCCTCTACCTTGGTCAGTGCTAGATGGATGTAGCTTGTTCCTTGAGCAAGCCTATGACTATATGCTCAACACCCCCTACCGAGTGCGGGTGCTAAAGATTGTTGAGCTAGACGGGCAAATCAAAATCGAAAATTACAAGGTTCAGGATGAAAAACTATTATACGGAGCTTCCCGTGATTTAGAACGTCTAAAATCCCTGAGTGCCCAACAGTTAGAGAAGCTTCCTGGTTGCACGTTCAATGTTACCTGGACTGGTCATAGCTTCAAAGCCGAAGTAGAACCAGGTAAAGCTTGCTTGGTGGTACGGAATAGTAAAGAAACCTATCTCGATAGTAGCTTTGAAGTAATGGAAGAAAAATTGATTAGTCTTGATAGGGGACGTGACCCCCAAACCGATGAACTAGTTTGGGGTTCGATTGCTGGAGCATTTCACTTTGCACCTAGGACTAGCTTCGCGTCAGAAGTGCTGATCCCAACCCCAGAATTTACTGAACTATAGAATTCACTCTAACCTTGGCGGTTCGACCTCAAAAAAGGTTCCATATAAACAACGATTATAGCGAAACCGATCAGCTTAGAGTCAAGGGCTTGGTGGAATCTCTAAACACCATCACCAATGGTCTAATACCTATAAACTAATGTCATGTTCAACAAATGCCCCAAACCTGATACATTTAGCGAGTAAGGTCACGCAAGTTGGATCAACGGACTATAAACTACTAATAACTAATGACTAATCAATAATAACTAATGACTAATCAATAATCACTAATTATGCGAATTGCTTTTTTTACTGAAACATTTCTACCCAAAGTTGATGGCATCGTGACCCGGTTGCGCCATACGGTGGAACATTTGCAGCGTAACGGTGACCAAGTGCTAGTTATATGCCCAGAAGGGGGACTCAAAGCCTACAAAGGAGCCAAAATTTACGGTGTTTCTGGCTTTCCCCTACCCTTGTATCCCGAATTAAAGCTAGCCCTGCCACGACCCTCGATTGGTGGGGTATTAGAAGAGTTTCAACCAGATTTGATCCATGTTGTCAACCCAGCAGTATTAGGGTTGGGAGGTCTATATTATGCCAAGGTGATGAATATTCCCTTGGTTGCCTCCTACCACACCCATTTACCTCAGTACCTCCAGCACTACGGATTGGGTATGCTCGAAGGAGTGATGTGGGAGTTAATTAAGGTTAGTCACAATCAAGCTGAGCTGAATTTGTGTACCTCTAATGCTATGGTACAGGAATTAAGAGACCATGGTGTTGAGCGAGTAGACTTGTGGCAGCGAGGTGTGGATACGGAAACGTTCCAACCAGAGTTAGCTTCATCCCAAATGCGATCGCATCTTTCCCAAGGAAATCCAGACAGCCCCATACTCCTTTATGTAGGCCGTCTTTCTGCTGAAAAAGAAATTGAGCGGATCAAGCTAGTGCTAGAAGCAATTCCCAACGCTTGCCTAGCATTAGTAGGAGATGGACCGCACCGTAAGGAACTAGAAGCACACTTTGCTGGAACCCCGACTCATTTCGTGGGTTACCTTACCGGTACAACACTTGGGTCTGCCTTTGCCTCTGCTGATGCATTTATCTTTCCTTCTAGGACAGAAACCTTAGGACTAGTCTTACTAGAAGCGATGGCAGCAGGTTGTCCTGTGGTAGCAGCCAACTCTGGAGGAATTCCCGATATTGTCACGGATGGGATGAATGGGTATTTATACGATCCAGCAGATGAGCAAGGAGCGATCGCAGCAACTCAGCGTCTCTTAGCACAACAGCAGGAACGGGAAACTCTGCGCCGCAATGCTAGAGCAGAAGCTGAACGCTGGAGTTGGTCAGCTGCTACACGCCAATTGCAAAATTACTACCAGGCAATCGTGTTTTCCGAATCCATGTCTTCCGCTGCCTAAGCATCCCGCAGGTCTGACCCACAATTAACCCCACAATTAACGATATTAGGTGTTAGGTTTGGAGTTTTCGTAACCTAAGGCCTAATTAACTGTGCCTAATTCAACGGTTTAAGCTAGGGTGATTGGGAGCGTGAAAGGTAAGCGTTTCAGGGTCTAAGCGTTCCTAATCCGGTTGAGATTACTGACTTTTTTAGAAAATCTTATCGAAAATTTTACTATTGTAATAGTAGAATCCTTAACAGTTTTAGGGAAACCTATCCACTATTGAAGTACCCCTTAGGGTACTGATTTTTACTGGAGAGATATGTCAAACTTGTAATCAGGATAGATATATCCTCAGATCTACTGATAACCAGGGTGTCAAGTCATGTTTTTGAAGTCAAAGACGATAGAAGACTTATCAACGCAGCAATTCTTATCTGCCCAGTTGACTTGCCCTCACGCGCCTCCAAAGGCAGGAGCAGACGAAGTATGACAAGACAGAACACCAGTAGTGTTACCGCTACACTATCTCAGTTAACTCAACCCTCACAAACCAGTAATCTGATTGATCGCATCAAAACCCTATCCATTCCTCAATTTAGCGGCTGGTTAGATTTCTTTGCTGCTGATTTCCAACAGTTTCTGGGAGCGATCGCACTGATCAACAATGATGCTCTGGAAACTCGGCTAGAGCAGGTGATAGAGGCTTTAACCCTAAAAGTTGGTCAAGTCCTACAGGCAGACCAAGCCACTATTTTCATGGTTGACACCGACACAGGTCAACTATGGGCAAACATTCCCCAACGTCACACGAACAAAACAATAGAACGCCGCATTCCCCACAATCAGGGTGTTGTCGGTCATGTTGCCGCCACTGGCAAGTCTTTCAATACGTCAGTTGCTTACCATCATCCCCTATTTAACCCAGAATTTGACGAAATCCCTGGCTATCGTACCCAAAGCCTCCTGTGTATGCCAATTTTTAATCGCAATAACCAGGTGATTGCTGTAATAAATTTTTTGAATAAAACTGGCGGTGTGCCCTTCGATAGTACCGACGAAAAGCAATTTCGGGACTTTGCCGACGACCTTGGCATCATCCTCGAAGCCTGCCAATCATTTCAACGGGCAGCTCGCAACCAACGGGGAGTGATTGCTCTACTCAAGGCAACTGAGTCTCTGGGGAAAAGTCTGAAGCTCGAACAAACCCTAAGTTTAGTTATGGAGCAGGCTCGGGATCTAATGCAAGCGGACCGCTCTACGCTATTTTTACTATGCCAAGATCGCAACGAACTGTGGAGTAAGGTAGCTACAGCGGATGGACAAAACACCATAGAAATCAGAATACCAGCCAACCGAGGTATTGCTGGTTATGTAGCATCCACTGGTAAGCCGCTCAATATTCCAGATGCCTATAAAGACGACCGTTTTGACCCGACCACTGACAAACAAACCGGTTATCGCACCGAAAGTATTCTTTGTATGCCGGTATTTAACTCCAAAAATAAATTAATTGGTGTGACCCAGTTAATCAACAAGCACCAAGGCTACTTTACCAGCTCTGATCAAGAGTTTATGAGGGCGTTTAATATTCAGGCAGGCATAGCTCTGGAAAATGCCCAGCTGTTTGAAAGCGTCCTGATTGAAAAGCAATATCAGCAAGATATCCTGCAAAGTCTAACCGACGCAGTGATTTCCACTGACATGCAGGGACGAATTGTGATGATCAATGATGCAGCCATCAAGTTCCTAGGTGGTCCTAATCGTAGAAAAGGCAGTCCCGATTGGAAATTGTGGCAGTCTAAGCTCACTGGTCGATACATCTGGGATATAGTGCCGATTGACAATCTCCAGTGGCGTTGGCAAGATAGCTTGGCTACGGGGACTCGGCATTATATGCCAGAACAAACTCTGAAGATTGGTCTGTATAAAGCTCCTCAAGGGGATTTAGGATCACCATCGATGGTCCTGGCAATGCCAAAGTGGGATGATCCGAATGTTTATGTACCCTGGAATGAAATACCCCACACAGAATCTTCATCTACTTATTATTTGTCAAAATACCAAGTTCAGGAAATTGAACGCAGTCTAAACCTAAGCGTCAATCCTTTGCTCAACCCAGAGGGAAGTGTGCGGGGTGGGTTGGTGGTTTTAGAAGATATGACTCGTGAGAAGCGTATGAAGACAGCCATGTATCGCTACATGACTCCACGGGTTGCTGATCAAGTCTTAGCCCTCGGGGAAGATACCTTAATGCAGGGCAAGAAGCAAGAAGTAACAATTCTATTTTCCGATATCCGGGGCTACACAAACCTAACAGAACATCTCGGAGCAACAGAGGTGGTATCGTTGCTCAATAAGTATTTTGAAACCATGGTAGAGGCTGTATTCAATCACGATGGCACCTTGGACAAGTTTATTGGAGATGCCTTGATGGCCGTGTTTGGAGCACCTTTACCCCTGCCAAATCATGCTTGGAAGGCTGTCAAATCAGCTCTAGATATGCGCTCACGCTTAGCAAAATTTAATTCCAATCGCAGGGGTAACAACCAACCCGAAATCCGGATTGGGATGGGAATTAGTTCTGGAGAAGTGGTTTCCGGCAATATCGGCTCCCAAAAACGGATGGACTATACGGTTATTGGAGATGGGGTGAATCTAAGTGCTCGTCTCGAAAGCGTTACCAAAGAGTATGGCTGCGATATTATCTTGAGTGAGTCTACCTATAATTTGTGCCGCGATCGCATTGTGGTGCGGGAGTTAGATCAAATCCGGGTCAAAGGTAAAAACCAAGCGGTTAGGATTTATGAATTAATTGGCAAAACCGACCTATCCCTTACCGATAAAAGAAAACGGTTCTTGGATTTGTATCAAGCAGGGCGTAATGCTTACATCAAACGAGACTTTAACCAGGCACTCAAGTATTTTACTGATGCACTAGACATACAACCAAATGACCGGCCTGTCAAGACCCATATTAACCGAGCTAAAAACTATTGTGATCATCCTCCTGATGATTCCTGGGATGGAGTTTACACGATGACCACGAAGTGAAGTATGAACTATTTCTTCCTTTATATACCTATATACCCAGGCTCTTTTTGCTTTGTTTCAAGTCTTTCCACAGTTGTTTAATCTGCTGGTAAGCCTCTTCTGGAGGCAGCTTACCAGCAGTTTCGAGATTACAGATGTAGTTTACTTTTTGAGCAAATTCCTGTAAATTAGCGTTAAAAACCAGGTTTTCTGGCTTGAACTGACCGTGATAGGGACTGTGAGGGTATAAAAAATCAGATGGATCTACCATAGCTATTGCCTGCACCAGACGTTCTTAACCTAACCTTAACTTAACTGATCATACTATAACTTCCTAGCAAAATTTCTGATTTTGCATGATTGTGATTGCTGTAATAGACATCAGGTTTTAGTTGTACTACGCAAAACACAAGGGCATATTCGGTTTTGGTGACAAACTTGAGCTAGATCCGCGCTTACGCGCCACATGTTTTCCCAATCCGGTTTTGGGACGGAGCTTATAAAGTGCGCCCGTAGGTGGCGCAAACAGCCCCTTATGAATCGCGGATATAGCTCAATCTATCTGTCAAGATATTGTCAGTGAACCATCATCTTACTGATTATGTCCCCTGATCAAAAACTCTACGAAGGTAAAGCGAAAATCCTATATACTACCGATGACCCAGAGATTCTGCTAACTCACTTTAAAGATGATGCCACTGCCTTTAATGCCCAAAAGCGAGGTCAGATTTCTGGTAAGGGTGAGATTAATTGTGCGATCGCATCTCATTTGTTCAAAGTCTTAGAAGAGAAGGCAATTGCTACACACTTCATTGACCGTCCTACTCCCAACCAAATGTTGGTCAAACAGGTAAAAATTGTGCCCTTGGAGGTGGTAGTCAGGAACATTGCTGCTGGTAGTCTATGTCAACAAACTGGAATACCAGAAGGTCGGGTACTCCCGAAGCCCCTAGTGGAATTTTATTTAAAAAATGACGACTTAGGAGATCCCTTGTTAACACGCGATCGCTTACTACTGCTGGAACTAGCAACGCCTGAGCAGTTGAAACAACTGATTGAGCAAGCGTTGCGAATCAACCAAATTCTGACTGACTTCTTCTATCAGTGTGGCATTACTCTAGTAGACTTCAAGTTGGAGTTTGGTTTAACCCCGTCTGAAGAACTACTATTAGCCGATGAAATCAGTCCTGATACCTGCCGCCTTTGGAACCAAGCTGAAACTGATCCGGAGCGTCGAGTGATGGACAAAGACCGATTTCGCAAGGACTTGGGCAATGTAGAACAAGCCTATCAGCAAGTGCTACAAAAAGTTCTTGAGAGCAAACTCTAATCAGCCTCTGACTAGACGTGACAGGTTGACAACAAGTGACGGGATTGATGCCATCGTTAACCCGTAACCCAAAAAAATTCAGCACATTGGTAAAAATAACCACAGACGAACGAAAATAGACAACAGGCATGCGCATTGCTTGCTTAGGTCAAGTGTTCAGTCATGGTACTGTGGCTGACAACTAATAACTAATATAATAGTTGCTCCTATGGCACTGGAGTTGTTAGCCCTCCGTCAACCAGTAATCAATGGCTTACTGAGAGTTTACCAATGACCAATGACCCAATAGGAATGGTGTGTGGAAGTGTCAAAAACAAACAACACAATGCGTTTATCTCCTTTGTTAGCAGCAATGATCGCTGCTACTGCCAGTATTGGTGTATCCAAACCAAGCCGTGGGCAAACCATTCAGTCCCTACCGGATGCACCTCAACAGAATTCCAGTGACTTAAAAACACCACCGGTAGTCGCTCATGGGGGGGACCCCCAAGACCGCGCTACCTCTGAACAAGCGGTTCTTGATGCAATAGCGAGTGGGGGAAACCAACGGCAGTCGCTCATGGGGGGAACCCCCAAGACCGCGCTGCCTCCCCAAGACCGCACCGGTAGTCGCTCATGGGGGGGACCAACGGCAATAGCGAGTGGGGGGAACCAACGGCAGTCGCTCATGGGGGGAACCCCCAAGACCGCGCTGCCTCCCCAAGACCGCGCTGCCTCCCCAAGACCGCGCTACCTCGCTGCATCGCTTCCTGAAACAATTGCTGTGCAGGCAAAACCAACGACTTCCTCGGTGCTTCACTCTTCCCGGACCCAGATCGCAGTACCGACCAAGAGTGTTGTGCAGTCTGTACCTACCACTCTCTCAGGGTCGAATTCTTCACCAACCCAGGTGGCAGTACCAACTAAACCAACTAAAGTAGTGGTTCCGGTAGATTCTTCAACAGCAGAGTTACCCTCCTTTAGCCCAAACCCACCCCAACTATCACCAGATAGCATCGAAGGGATTGGTCAACTAACACCTCCGAATAGGGTAGATCAACCGTCCCAACTCCCGGAACCCACTCAACTGGAGCCCCCTTCAACTCAACCTCCTTTATCAATCGATAGCATCGAAGGGAGTGCTCAATTAACACCTCCTTTTGGGACAGATCAACTATCGCAACTTCCGGAACCCACTCAACTCGAGCCCCCTTCAACTGAGCCTCCTTCTGACTCGGAGGAGGTACGAGTACTGGTAGCAGAAGTCTTGATTACTGGCGCACCTCCCCAACTGGAAGAGGAAATTTATCGGGTGATTAAAACCCGACCAGGACGAGCAACCACCCGCTCTCAGCTTCAGGAAGATGTGAATGCTATCTTTGCCACAGGTTTCTTTTCCAGTGTGGATGTTCAGCCAGAAGATACTCCCTTGGGAGTTAGGATTAGCTTTATTGTCAGAGCTAACCCAGTATTGCGTCAGGTGGCAGTCAAAACAGAACCCCCAGGGGAAGGGCAACGAATCGTAAACCAGGAAAAAATTAATGAAATCTTCAGTGAGCAATATGGCTCAATCCTGAATCTGCGAGACCTGCAAGAGGGAATCAAACAATTAAACGATTGGTATAAGGAAGAAGGTTATGACTTAGCTCAAGTCATTGATGCTGAGCAAGTCACACCGGATGGCACAGTCACCTTGGTCGTGGCAGAAGGGGTGATTGAAGCTGTCAAGGTGCGTTTTCTCGATGAAGATGGTAACCCGATTGTAGATGAAAATGGCAACCCAATTCCAGCAATGACTGACCGGGAGGAACCGGTTGGGGGTAATACTCGCCCGTTTATTATTACCCGGGAAGTGGAGTTAAAATCCGGTAGTGTATTTAACCGGAAGAAAGCCCAAAGGGACCTACAGCGAGTTTTTGGTTTAGGGATTTTCGATGATGTACGCTTTTCCTTTGAACCCGGTACTGACCCACGCCAGGTGGTGATAGTAGTAGATGTGATTGAGAAGAGTAGTGGCTCGATTGCGGCTGGTGCAGGTCTGAGTTCTGCCAGTGGTTTTTTTGGTACCGTGAGCTATCAACAGCAAAATCTAGGGGGTAATAATCAGACCTTAGGGGGAGAATTTCAGCTGGGAACCCGAGAGCTATTGTTCGATTTGAGCTTTACAGACCCTTGGATTGCAGGAGACCCCTTCCGCACTTCTTACACGGTCAATGCTTTCCGACGGCGCTCGATTTCCTTGGTCTTTAATGGAGGCAGCGGTGAGAATAATATTAAAGTTCCTAATGATGATGATGATGGAGACCGCCCCCGGATTGTGCGCACTGGTGGTGGAGTGACTTTTCGCCGTCCTTTATCGCAAGATGTATTTAAACGGTCAGAATGGACAGCATCCCTAGGCTTGAAATATCAACATGTTGCCATTGAAGATAGTGATGGGGATGTTAGACCTGAATCTACAGATGGAGAACTGTTGAGCTTTAGTGACAGTGGTGAAGATGACCTAACTACTGTCCAGTTAGGGGCAGTGCGGGATTTACGCAATAGTACAACCCAACCTACTAACGGTTCCCTACTCAGGTTGGGCATGGAACAATCTATTCCTATTGGTAGTGGCAGCATCTTAATGAATCGGTTAAGAGGTAGCTATAGTTTCTATATCCCTGTAGAATTCACCAACTTTACCGAAGGACCTCAGGCTCTTGCCTTTAACATTCAAGGGGGCACTATCTTGGGGGATTTACCTCCCTATGAAGCTTTTATTGTTGGTGGTAGTAACTCCGTGCGGGGGTTTGCTGAGGGAGACCTAGCATCAGGACGTAGCTACCTTCAGGCTACTGCAGAATATCGCTTCCCAATTTTCTCAGTCATAGGGGGTGCTCTATTTGTTGACGCTGGCACTGACCTTGGTTCTGCTGGTTCTGTTCCTGGTGAACCCGGTGAGCAGAGAGATTTACCCGGTACTGGTCTCGGTTACGGTCTTGGGGTTAGAGTGCAGTCACCACTTGGTCCGATTCGGGTAGACTTTGGTTTGAATACCGAAGGGGACAGTCGTCTTCACTTTGGTATTGGAGAGAAGTTTTAATTGTTAATTGTGAATTGTTAGTGGTTAATTGTGAATTGTTAGTGGTTAATTGTGAATTGTTAATTGGGATTTGTGATTGGTTAATTTCAATTTTCAATTTTCAATTTTCCAGCATTTATTGATAGAAACTTGACCAAAAAACATGTCTTCAGTATATTACACCTTGGCTGGTATGTTTGAACGCTCTGGTGTCGGACTGCACAGCGGTATTTCAACCTACGTAAGGGTACTACCAGCAGCTGCGGGAGTTGGGCGATATTTTGTGCGGGTTGACCTACCAGGTAAACCGGTTATTCCAGCAAACATAGATGCAGTTTCAGGTACCACACTGTCTACGGAACTCTCCACATCAACCCAGTATGGAAACGCTACCGTTCGTACGGTGGAACACCTTTTAGCTGCACTGGCTGGTAGTGGTGTGGATAATGCTCAAATTGAGATTGATGGTCCAGAAGTGCCTCTTTTAGATGGTTCGGCGAAGGTTTGGCTGGAAGCTATCCAGGAGGTGGGATTAGTAGCAGCAGGGGTTCAAGGCATCGACGGTAAACCATACGATAGTTTTACCCCCGGACAAGTTCGAGGTACCCTAACACCCCCTCACCTCCTAACTGCCTCAGGAAGAACACCTATTCCTTTTGTATTAAACGAGCCAGTCTCGGTTTATCACGGAGATGCCTTTGTAACGGCTCTACCAGCACCCAAAACTCGATTGACCTATGGCATTGACTTTGCGTTACCAGCTATTGGTAAACAATGGTATAGTTGGACTCCAGAACAGGACAATTTTGCCGATGCGATCGCACCAGCTCGTACCTTTGGCTTGGCTGATCAAATTGACCAGCTGCGCGATCGCGGTTTAATTAAAGGTGGTAGCTTGGACAATGCTCTGGTTTGTGGTCAACAGGGATGGGTTAATCCCCCCTTACGATTTTCAAATGAGCCAGTGCGTCATAAACTTTTAGACTTAGTAGGGGATTTGAGTTTATTAGGACGTTTTCCTGTCGCTCACATCCTGGCCTATAAAGCTAGCCACCATCTCCATGTCCAACTTGCCAAAAAGCTGGCTGAACGCATGGGTTGCAAGTTAAATACAAAGAAGGTTGAACCTTTAAAAATTAGTAAACAAACCTGCAATCTGTAATTATATTAAAGTACGCTTATGTCCACACTGACTGATGTTAACACGCCAAATAACTCTACCGGAAGTACCCAGGAGCTCAATGATGACTCATCGACTAAAACAGTTCTAACCGTCGAAGACATTCATAAACTACTCCCCCATCGGTATCCTTTCGCATTAGTTGATCGGATTATTGACTATGTTCCAGGTAAACGAGCTGTAGGTATCAAGAATGTTACCTTCAACGAACCTTTTTTTCAAGGACATTTTCCTGGAAGACCGTTGATGCCTGGGGTGATGATAGTCGAAGCTATGGCTCAGGTTGGGGGGATTGTATTAACCCAAATTCCCGATAGTCCTGATGGATTATTCGTATTTGCAGGGATTGACAAAGTTCGTTTTCGGCGTCCCGTAGTGCCAGGAGATCAACTGGTGATGACTGCGGAACTGTTGTCCATCAAGCGCCGTCGTTTTGGTAAGATACACTCAGTTGCTACTGTTGATGGTAAGAAAGCAGTAGAAGGCGAACTTATGTTCTCTATAGTGGATTAAAACATAATTAGTAAGAGCGAAGGAAAGTTATTTGGTTCTTCGCCTTTGGCCTTCGGTTTAGGGTAGGTTATTTGGTTAAAAGTTATTTATTTGTTTATTTAGTTGTTCGCCTTTCGCCTTCGGTTTAGGGTAGGTTATTTGGTTGAAATACTTGGCTTTGGAGGTTAAAGGTTAATGTTCTATATTAGCACTAAAACCTGGAACACTAAACATTAACCCTTAAACCGGCAACAGTCAACCTTAACCTTTCAACATTAAATCTTAAACCGGCAACATTAAACATTAAACCTTAAACCGGCAACCGGCAACCTGTAACCTGTAACCTGTAACCTTAAACCGGCAACCGGCAACCGGCAACCGGCAACCTGCAACCTGCAACTTGTAGCCTGCAACCTGCAAGCTAAAAGTTGCCAGTATTGTTAGTCATTGGTCACTTTGGTGTTTGGAAAATTGGCAACACTTATTCATCCTACTGCTGTTATCCATCCTGGTGCTGAACTACACCCGACAGTTCAGATTGGTGCCTACGCGGTGATCGAAGATAATGTGAAAGTTGGCCCAGAAACAACCATTGGTGCCCATGTGGTTCTTTCTGGACCGATGGAGATCGGAGCCAGAAATCAAGTCTTTCCAGGAGCAGTACTGGGTTCGGAACCCCAAGACCTTAAGTATGATGGTGCTCCTAGCTGGGTGAGAATTGGTGATAATAATCTAATTCGAGAGTACGTCACCATTAACCGAGCCACCGGGGCGGGAGAAGCAACCGTAATTGGCAATGGCAATATGCTAATGGCTTATAGTCATGTTGCTCACAATTGCGTGATTGAAGATTCTGTAATTATCGCTAATGGAACTGCTATAGCAGGTCATGTTTATATTGAGTCCCAGGTGAGAATTAGTGGGGTCTTGGGGATTCATCAATTTGTCCACATTGGACGTCTAGCTATGGTGGGTGGGATGAGTCGCATTGACCGGGATGTTCCACCCTATATGCTAGTTGAGGGGAATCCATCCCGAGTGCGATCGCTTAACTTAATCGGTCTTAAACGGGCTGGACTGACAACCGGTGAAATTAGACAGCTAAAAAATGTATTCCGGAAGCTCTATCTTTCAGGAGAACCCTTCACTCAAGCCCTCCAAACCCTGGAATTGCCACCAGATAACCCACATGTTGAGCACCTGTATCAGTTTTTGCAGTTGTCTGTAATGGAAGGTCGTCGGGGTTTGATTCCTGGTCGTCGCTCTTCGTTAAAGCCTGGTAATTCCTGGCAAGCTCCGGGATTACCTAGCGAAGATGCAGACTAAGGATTGATTTCCTACGTTGGTTTGGTCAGGATACCCGGGGGTGACCTCCAGCTCCCGGCTCTATCGCTAACTATTAAGGAAAGGCAAAATGTGTAGTTAGCCAAACAAGCCATTCCAACATTGTCGAGGAACACATTACCGAATTGAGATGCACTAAAAATGCAAAATTATGTATTTGTCATTGATACAAACAAACAACCATTAAACCCGATTTCCCCAAAAAAAGCCCGCCGGTTATTAAACAAAGGTAAAGCTGCTGTATTTCGGATGTACCCGTTTACGATCATATTAAAGACTGCGGTCGATAATCCAACCATATTACCTTGTCAACTCAAGATTGATCCTGGCAGCAAGGTTACCGGATTTGCCCTAGTCCAAAACAACCAAGTTATCTGGGGAATGGAATTAGAGCACAGAGGAGGATTAATCAAGAAAAAACTAGAGTCTCGAAAAGCTGTAAGACGCGGAAGGCGTAATCGCAACACCCGCTACAGAAAACCCAGATTCCTTAACCGTAGACGTCCAGAAGGCTGGCTTGCCCCTAGCTTAGAGCACAGGGTTTTGACTATTGAAACCTGGGTGAAACGATTAATTAAGTTCTGTCCAATCAATGAGGTTTGGGTCGAAATAGTTAAGTTTGATACCCAAAAAATGCAGAACCCTGAAATCAGTGGTGTTGAGTATCAACAAGGGGAGCTAGCTGGATATGAAGTTAGAGAGTACTTACTAGAAAAATGGGGAAGGGAATGCACTTACTGCGGTAAACAATCCGTACCATTGCAAATCGAACACATTCAACCAAAGTCTAAAGGCGGAAGTGATCGGGTCAGTAATCTTTGCCTAGCCTGCGAGAAATGTAATCAACGGAAAGGAAATAAACCCATAGAGGAATTCCTTAAGAAGAAACCAAGTCTACTTCAAAAAATTAAAACCAAAGCCAAGCAACCATTACCGGATGCGGCAGCGGTGAATGCAACTCGCAACAAGTTAGTAAAAGTACTTCGAGGAATCAAACCTGTGGTTACCGGGACAGGATCACAAACTAAGTACAACCGGACTAAATTAAGGTTTCCTAAGCAGCACTGGATTGATGCCGCTTGTGTCGGTGATATTGAAACCTTGATCTTGAGAACTACTCAGCCGCTGTTGGTCATTTGCAAGGGACAGGGAGGCAGACAAAAAGCAGCACTCAATAAATACGGTTACCCCATCAGACATAATCCATTAAAGCCGATCAAGGGTTGGGTAACTGGAGATATAGCCAAGCATCAAAAACTGGGGATAGGCAAAGTAACCCCTAGAAGCAAAGGAAGCTTTGGATTTACCCCGTTAGGAACGAAGGGCTACAAAAGTTGCAAGCCTCAAGATATATCGGCGATACATCGAAAAGATGGATACATTTACAGCTTTTGCTAGTACCTGCCAGAATTTGCTGGGAAATAGTTGTCCTAGACGTCGCTGAGAAGGGTAAAGGTTATCAAGGTTTATTTCAAATTCCTTTAACCTTTAACCTTTAACCTTTACCCTTTGCTAACCTATTTTATAAATTATCAATCAAGAAAACAGGATATTAAAGCACAAAATCTGCCTCTGTAATATCACCAAAATCTACACCACTCAAGACAGCTAATGGTTGATTATTGATGGTGGTGATTATGGTATCGTCATTTTGTTCAAAAATTGAAATCTGACCAAAAGTCAGACCATCTAACTGCAAGAGATCTTCGCCATCGGTAAAGTCAGTGATGGTAACTTTGCCTACTGTTGACAAGACAAAGGTATCTTGCCCACTGCCACCAGTTAAAATGTCATCTCCTGGACCACCAATAAGAGTATCATTACCGAAACCACCTAATAGTTGATCTTGACCCTGGCCACCATTAAGCAGATCATCGCCTTCTTGACCATAAAGCCAATCGTCACCCTTGCCACCTTCCAGGATATCGTCATGAGCCCCGCCAATGAGGGTATCCTGACCATTGCCACCTTTGAGGGTGTCATGACCGTTCCCTCCAAACAGTAGATCGTCACCGTCACCACCGTCCATGTAGTCTTCTCCAGCAAGTCCTATAAGAAGATCTTTACTGTTAAGCCCTTTGATAATATCGTCACCTCCGCCACCTTCGAGGATGTCATTGTTGGAAGTACCGATTAGGGTAACACCAGCTTCCTCGAAGCTAAGGTTGTCAAGGGCGAAGCGGAAAGCAGCGGCATCATCAAAATCGATCACAACCCGGTCTATTGGTGTATCTCTATCAGAAAAGGAGAACAGACCCTCGGTAAAGATTGGCAGTGAACTAGTATCAACTTCGATCTCATCTACCAATGTAGAGCCATCAAACAGTTCCACTGTAAAACCAGGTGTGAGAGTACCAAAGGTACTCAGCGCCACCCCAAACTCAAGCTCGGAAACCGGTGCATCAAAGTCAAGGGTTAGGATTCCGGCGGCATCACCTTCCAAACTCGGATCCTGTACAAAGAAAATTGAGCCTGGACCGACGTCAGCATAATTGGCATCCGTTGAATCTACCCCATCTACTTTGAAATCAAATGTCACCCCCATGAAACTCAGATCATCAACGGGTTGAAAGGGCAGTTCATCGAAAGTCAAAACTATTGTGTTAGTGGAATTAGTAGACATGTTTATTTCTCCTCAAAAATACTTTTTAATTGCACCCTATAGTATAAAAATTGTGATTTTAGCTTGCGCTAATTAAGTAAAATCACGTATTTTTTCATTCATTTGTTTTTATTTTGCTTTCACAAATATGAAAATTGGATGAATTAAATGACTAGTTTTTATGAAGTTTAGCTTAAGGTTTTAAAAACCCATAAGATTGTAAAAATTATCTTTTAAAAGAAAATACTTAAGTATAAAAAATTTACATAATTAGTGATTAAGCTATAGCAATTCTACGACTTGTGAGGTACACAATTTCTAGATTTTAGGGAACAGGGAACAGGGAACAGGGAACAGGGAAGAGATAAGAGGGAATAGGGATGCGCTGGATTAAAACAGGGAATCAACGTCAAAGAAGTCTGTACCTCATGAGTCCTAAAAACGCTATAATATGGATTTAAATGTCCGTTCCCGTAGCGTGACCTACGGTCAATCCACTTGTGCAAAAGCCGGTATACCATCTCCCCATCTCCTCATCTCCCCATCTCCTCATCTCCTCATCTCCCCATCTCCTCATCTCCCCATCTCCCCATCTCCCCAAAGCGCCCCTATTCACAATTTATTCACAATTTAAATGTGTGACAGTTTACCCTAGCCGGGCACTGATACCATGTTTCAGTGGTCAGGTAATTTAGATTTGGTTACTGTCTACTCCCCTATTTTCCTAATCCCTATCGATCCATTAACCATGACTCTCAAAACCATCTTTATCAGTACTGGCGAGGTATCTGGTGATTTACAAGGGGCTCTACTGATTGAAGCATTGAAACGTCAGGGAACAGGAGCTGGCTTAGAGTTAGAGATTGTTGCTCTAGGCGGTGATCAAATGGCCCAAGCTGGTGCGAAGCTGTTGGGTAATACCACCAGTATTGGTTCTGTAGGAATTCTGGAATCTCTACCCTTTGTGCTGCCTACCCTGAAAGTCCAAGGTCGTGCCAAACAGTATCTCCAGCAGCAGCCCCCTGACCTAGTGGTGCTAATTGACTACATGGGACCCAATTTGAGTATTGGTAGTTTTCTCAAGCGTGAACTACCGCAAGTACCGGTAGTTTATTATATTGCTCCCCAAGAGTGGGTTTGGTCTATCTCTAAGCGCAACACCAGGATGATTGTGGAGATGACTGATAGAATGTTGGCAATTTTCCCAGAAGAAGCCCGTTACTTTGTGGAAAAGGGAGCTTCAGTTAGTTGGGTAGGTCATCCCCTGGT
The DNA here is from genome assembly GCF_010692445.1 of Moorena sp. SIO3E8. NCBI lineage: Bacteria > Bacillati > Cyanobacteriota > Cyanophyceae > Coleofasciculales > Coleofasciculaceae > Moorena > Moorena sp. SIO3E8. Next base: position 19,480 of record NZ_JAAHHM010000078.1, read on the forward strand.
AGATCGGATGGAATCTAGCCCAAGCCGGGAGGAGGCTCGTGCTACCTTAGGCATAGCTCCAGAACAAACTGCGATCGCACTTTTACCTGCCTCTAGACAACAAGAAATTAAGTATCTCATGCCTGTAGTCTTCGAAGCAGCCAAGCAGCTACAGTCACAATTGTTGGATACTAAGCAAACACGCCAGGTTAGCCAGTCGAAGGGTGAAGGGTTAAAGGAAAGTCAAGCAAGATTAACTTTGCCACCTTCCAAGGGTCAAGCTGATTCACCACTATTTTGGATTCCCCTATCTTTAGAAGCCTATCGCCATCCCATTGAAGAAGCAGTACAGCGCTATGGTTTACAGGCTAAGGTGGTAGCTGGTCAAACTAAGGAAATCTTGGCTGCTGCTGATTTAGCCATTACCAAGTCAGGTACAGTGAATTTGGAACTAGCACTACTAGATGTGCCCCAGGTAGTTTTCTACCGAGTTAATCCCTTTACCTACTGGCTTGCTCGCACCTTCTTGAAATTTTCGATTCCCTTCATGTCTCCCCCTAACTTAGTAGTAATGCGTTCCATTGTGCCGGAGTTGTTACAAGAGCAAGCCACACCAGAAAATATTGTCCAGGAATCCTTAGAACTCCTTTTTAATCAAGAACGGCGTCAGGAAACCCTGAAGGATTATCAGGAAATGCGCCAGTTATTGGGTGAAGTGGGCGTATGCGATCGCGCTGCTAAGGAAATTTTCCAACTAATGAGCTAAAACGCATGTAAAATGGGTTTTAGCTTAGGGTGGTCAAAGGCTAATGGATGATTGGTAATAGATGAATGCTTACAATCCTGCTAATTCCAGACCAATTCCAAGTCTAATACAAAGCCAGGTAAAACATCTTGTCCCGATAATGTTCTGGGAGATTTCAACACCTCTACAGGTTGATGGATTCGATAAATTTCAACGGTCTTATGATTAGGGTCAATTAACCAACCCAAACGCAGTTGATTATTAATATACTCCTGCATTTTTTGACGTAACGGTTCCATATTGTCACTTTTTGAACGCAACTCCAGCACAAAATCAGGACAAAGGGGTGGGAAAGTTTCTTGTTGTTCAGGGGTTAATGCATTCCATCGTTTTTTAGTAACCCAAGCTGCATCCGGAGAACGAATTGCCCCATTGGGAAGTCGAAAAGCAGTAGATGAGTTAAAAGTAACCCCCAGTTTGGTTTGGCGATTCCATAACCAAAGTTGTCCTTCTATATCAATGTTGCGTTTTCCAGTATTCCCCCCAGTGGGTGGCATGACAATTAATTTTCCTGTAGCACTACGTTCTAAGCGTAAGTCTCGATTAGCACTAGCAAGTTGTTCAAACTGCTCGTCAGTAACTCTGAGGCTAGGAGGAATGTTGATTGGAAGGGTATTCATGGATAAATCTCAAGTTATCCCTTATAGATATATCTAGCAATTGCTTCGCAACTAAGACGAATCATTGTCTGGCCCGGGACGACCCAATTGACACTCCCCCTCCTATAAGAACGGGGATTCTTGCTTCAACGAGGTGACTTGCTATTCCAGGCCGGAACCAAGAACAGTAGAGGTCTCCTCTCCACAAGCGTTCGGATCTATGATCCGAGTTCCGGTGTGCCCCACCGTACTCAAAGCTCGTTCAAGAATGTTGATTGCGGCGTTGTGATCTCTGTCTAACTGACATCCACACTTACAGATGTGGGTTCGAGTCGATAATGATTTTTTGACCACTTCGCCGCAATTAGAACAGTTTTGGCTAGTATAAGCAGGGTTGACTGCGACAGTTACCCTACCAAATTTATCACCAAAATGCTCCAACCATTTTCTAAATTGATACCAACCTGCGTCATTAATAGACTTAGCTAGACAATGGTTTTTGACCAGATTTTTTATCCTCAAATCTTCGTAAGCAACCAGATCGTTAGACCGGATTACGCAGCGCGCTAGTCTCTTAGCGTGCTCTTCACGCCGCCTACTTATTTTGAGGTGAGTCCTGCCTAGTCTATTAATGGCTTTTCGACGATTGGCTGAGCCTTTCTTTTTTCGGGATACTCGTCGCTGATAAAACTTCAGTCTCTTCTCTCCCGTTCGATAAAATCTAGGGTTAGGTTCAGTATTTCCCTTAGAGTCAGTATAAAAATCCTTCAGTCCAACATCTAAGCCAATAGTTGCATCAGCAGGTTTTAACTGTTCATTATTATCAGCCTGGATGCAGAATTGAACATAGTATCCATCAGCTCGACGAACTATCCTAACCCTCTTGATTTGCTTCTTGTCAAATCTCCACAAGTCCCATGTACCCTTGAGCTTGAGTTTTCCGATTCCTTTCTTGTCGCTGAATACGATCCATTTTTTGTCTGGAGACAACTTCCAGCCAGACTGCTTGTATTCGACCGAGCGGCAATGTTTTTGAAACTTTGGGAAACCCTTCTTGCCAGGTACCTTTTTTTGACAATTTTCATAAAAACGGGCGATTGATGACCATGCTCTTTCAGCACTAGACTGACGAGCAGTAGAGTTTAACTGATTTGCAAACGGAAACTGTTTAGCTAAAATCTTACTATATTTGTTCAAGTCAAATTTATTCACTCCTTTATTGTCCATCCAATAACGGATGCAACTATTGCGAATAAATTTTACTGTCCTGAGCGCTTCATCTATAGCTAAATATTGGTTTCGTTTGCCGTAGGCTTTGAACTCTAGAATAATCATCGGTATCGACCTCACATTCTATTTTATTCTACATCATTTAATATAAAAATTTCGAAATATTCTCCAAAAAAAAAGCCGTCCGTTAAAGTTCCCGTAAGATAGTGGAGCCTTTATGGTCGGCAGGTTATGCAGAAAAGGGTTAAGGCTATTGTTATAAGGCTCCACAATAAACAGGTTTCGTCTCCTAGAAGGACGGGGCTTTAAACCCAAATTTTTCGGTAAAGCATATCTTTCTTATTCCTCAAAGGGTAGCAAGAAACCTTCAAAACTCGAAATACTCAGCTCTTATGGGTAGGTTCTAAGTTATAAACAGGACTGAGTGCGTAAGTTATTGAGGAGTAGATTAAGTTTGTATACCCTCTTCACCATAAGGGCAACTGAGCATGAGGGTAAATTCCCAAACAACAAAAAAACTAAGCACGACGACTCAATTGCACAAGCCTAATTTGTACAACCTCTTCATAAAGCCTTTCGAGCTGAGTAATATTCCGACTTAAGGTATAGCGCTCTAGAACCCTTGCCCTAGCTTTCTGACCAAGCAAAGTAGTCCAGTCTCTGTGGTCACGCAATAGGGGCAATAGTGTTTTTAGTTGGGATGTCACCCCATGGGTATTGAGAATTACCCCAGCACCATCCTCCAACACTTCCCCATCAGCTCCAGCATCTGTGGCTACACAAGCCACACCACAAGCCATGGCTTCGAGTAATGATAAGGACAGCCCTTCCAATAGAGAAGGTAAAATAAACACATCCGCTGCCCGCAAAATCTCAATCCGTTCTTCCTCGGAAGCCACAAATCCTAGCCAAATGATATTGTGTTCTTCCCCATAAAATGGTTTCAATGAAGCTAATAACGGTCCATCACCAGCAATCACTAGCTTACTGGATTCACCCAGGTTACATTGTTTCCACGCTCGCAGCAGCGCTTCCACATTTTTTTCCGTAGCAATCCGACCTTGATAAACAAACAGGCGTTGCCCTTTGAACTCGGATGCCAACTCAGAGGTAAACTGGGAGTATCCTGGAGAATATTTCTGGACATCCACCCCATTGGGAATCACTGCTAGCTTGTGATCAGGAACCCCAACCCGGATTAGGACATCCCGTTGGAGTTGAGAAAAGATAATCACTCGGTCGTAGTGGGCGAGAAACGGCGCATAAACTTGATAGGTCAGCAATTGGGTTCCCGATTGCAAATTGCGTCGTTTACCATCAAAGGGCGGATGGAAGGTCGCCACTAAGGGTATATTGAGTTCGGTACAGATTTCCGGTAACAGGAAGTCTAAAGGAGATAAAGTTAAGGAAGCATGAACCAGGTCAGGTTTGAGCTCCTGTAGCGATCGCTTCAAAACCTTACTGGCGGTTAGGGTTGGAATGGTATACATCTGAGACTTGTACAAGCAAGGCAGTGGTACCTCCTGACAACCCCACCAAGTTCGGTCCTCTTCTTCTTGGGCAAAGTGGAGGAAACTGACCTGGTAGCCCCGGTCGAGCAGAGCATTGGTCACTTCTCGAGTGTAGGTGACATTACCACAAAAAGGGGATTTTTTTCCTAGCCAGGCGATATGCATTCCGGTTGGTAGTTCTATCTCTATTTATGACGTTTATTGAAATTATTTAATCTATTACCGGAAATATACCAGTTTAAGAACCCACCTAAGAACACAAGTGCTGCTAAACCAAGAAATACAGGTTGTAAACCCAACCAAGTTTCTGCGATCCCCGCTAAGGCTAAAGGTAAACTCAAGGCGATATTAATAGCATTGTTTTGTAGTCCGAAAACTTTGCCCCGCATCTCTTCTGGTGTTTCTGCCTGGATGGTAGTCTGCATCGGGATACCGACCAAAGCCCCAAACCCCCCCAATACCATAGTCATGAGTAAAGCCAGCCAGAGATTATTAGTGAATAAGGACAACCCTACTAAGGCTACTCCCATACCCACAGAACCAGACAGACTTAAATTGACATGGGAGGTGTCATCAAACCAGTTTCCTAGGATTGCTGCACTAATCCCCATCCCAATCCCACCGGCTGCTAACAAGAAGCCAAACTGGGCAGCTGTGATCCCAGGGAGGTTTTCCGCGAGTCTTACCGCCAGAACCGCTAAAGCAGCAAAAACCGAAAACAGGATAACTTGCTGAATCATAGCATTGCGGACACTTCGATTGTGTTGTACGTAACGCAAACCATCGGCAATGTCTGCCCACACATGAGGTTGCTCAGCCTTAGACTTTGCCCGATTTTCTCCTGTTCTCAGTAACAACAATACTAATCCTGCGATCGCATAAGACCCTCCTACCAAAACTTCTTTCCCCAAGTACACCCCGAAATGTAGCTGAGCTCCCAACCTATCTGCTAACGCTAACAACGGTTCACCCACAGCAAAACCAATGATTAAGGAAGCCATCATGGTTGTAGTATATAGAGAGTTGGCCGACAGTAGGTGCTGCGGTTTCACAATCAAGGGAATTACCGCTTGTTCTGCTGGGGCAAAAAATTGGGTCAGGGTAGAGACTAGAAAGGTAATCACTAATAAGACATAAAAGCCTAGTGGCAGATTGGAGACTGATGTCGAGCCTTGAGTTAAAGACAACAACCCAGGCACTAACAACACCAGTGCCCCTCGCAACAGATTGGTTAGTACCAGCACATCTTTTTTTGACCACCGATCCACATAGACGCCAGCCAAGGAACCAAATAGAACTGCTGGGATGGTAAAGGCAATCATAATCGCTGATACCCAGCCACTGATAGTTTGATCAGCGTCTTTAAAGCGACTGGTTATCAAGGCAATCATTAACACCAGATAAACCTTGTCTGCTAGCTGAGAGAAGACTTGACCACTCCATAGGGCTAAGAAGTTGGAATTTTTTAGAACTGGTATAAATCCTTTATCCGGCGATGAATCCAGTTCCTGATCGCTTAGCTCATCACTGCTCGATGAGGGTTTTGCCACCAAATCAGACTTGGTGAAATCAGACGTGGGGTCTGGGGAGTGTTTTTGGTTTTTTCCAGTCTCCGATGATTGCATTCTGGCTTTTCTTGGATAGGCTTTTTTTTTACCAATAACAACTTTTGTCCATCGTCATACTGTTACTATGAATGGATTATTAAATCGGTAATTGGTAATTCTTAACTGGTAATTGGTAATTGATAATTTAAGACCTTACTATTGCTGCTGTTCAACACCACAATTAGATTTTAATTATCCATTAACTATTATTTCTTACCCATTATATATCACCTATTACCTATTAACTATTACCTATTAACTATTAACAGACACTCATTATTAGTATTAATTAACAGACGACAACGCATCCACTAAAGCCGCTGAGCGAATTGAGCGACCAAAGTGATACTGAGCGTAGTCTCTTAAAATTCGCTCCAACTTCACCCATAGTGAATCTACAGACTCAGCCGCCTTCCACCCTCCCAATTGGTCTTTTAATAGTGTACTCAGCTGAGGTAATTCAGCAGCTGCCAGTTGTTGAAGCAGAGTTAACTCCAGAGCATTCAGCTTATGATTTACTCGTGGAGGAGGGGGTAGGATGACATCAGTATCAGGGTTGTCAATGGTTTCAGTCAAGGTCTGTTCTTGATTCGGAATAGTTTGATTAGGTAAATGGTTCCGATTGGACTGATTACTGACTAAACTAATAGTTCCACCAGCTTCTACACTAAAACCAACCCGCCAATTCGGGTCAGTTAAATCTGGTCTTAAACTGTGTTGTGTGATACAACACAATTGTACTTGAGGTGCAATTCCGGCCAGGGCAAGCAGGTGAAAGACACCATGGGACAAATGAGCTAACACTAAAGACAACCCTGAGGGATTAGCCGTAATTTTAGGTAACTGCTCAAGACGCCGTAGATGTTCATTAAGTAGTTCGTAGAGTTCTTCCTGAGGCTGCTCACTCAAAGCATGACAGAGAACTAATTCTGCCAGATACTGGCTAGCTGCCAGTTTACTGAGCTCCTGACTCAATCCTCGGTAAGATTCGGTAGTTTCTGCTTGGATAATTTTATCTAGCGATCGCCCTTTTGCCAGCAGTAGTTGATTGACCACAAACAAACCACTCCTACCACCTAACTTCGATTTCTGCTTCCTTGCCCCTGGTGCCACTACCCGAATCAGACCCAACTCCCTAGTTAAAATTGTCACCAACCTGTCCGCTTCCCCCAGCGGTATACTTTTCAGATTAATTCCAGTGGCTTTGTAGGTTTGACTCATTAGTCATTATTACTTGCTAATTTTTAAGTTTAATTCTTAATTTTTAATTTTTAATTTTTAATTCTTAATTTTTAATTCTTAATTTTTAATTCTTAATTCTTAATTTCCAGGTTATCCCGTTGTCGCAGCAAGTCAGGACCACGGGAGGTGCCTAATCTAGTTGCTCCAGCAATGACTAAATCGAAAGCTTGCTCGATGGTTCGGATACCTCCTGATGCCTTGATTCCAACTTGTCCCTTAGTCACTTTTTTCAACAATCGGACATCATCAACTGTGGCACCACCATTCCAGCCAGTGCTGGTTTTGATAAATTGCGCCCCAGCATCCATACAGATTTCCGCAGCAAGACGTTTTTCCGTATCACTCAGCACAGTAGTTTCCAAGATTACTTTGACAGTTTTACCCGTTTCTTCACAGATTTGGGCAATTTCTTGGTAAAGTTCCTCTGTTTTACCCACTTTCAAAGCACCGAGGTGAATCATTACATCTAGCTCTGTCGCTCCATTTTCCACTGCCTCTTGGGCTTCATAAAGCTTAGCAGTGGGTGTTGTAGCACCACTGGGAAAACCAATGACGGTACAAACCTTTGGTACTCTACTGTGGAGGAGTTTAGCCGCTTGTTTAACGTAAACTGGCGGGACACACACCGTAGCAAACTTATATTGGTCTGCCTCTTGACACCATTTTTCCACCTGCTCTGGTGTAGCTGTGGGAATAAGCAGGGCATGGTCGATTAGGGGAGCAATATCAATGTCTGGATAGTCTATATCCATTGCCATATCAGATACGTAAGTAAAAATCAACCAGCTTTTAAGTATAACAGTTAACTATCAAGTAACTATCAAGCCCCAACCCTTAACCGTCAGATCACCCAGGGAAAACTCATACAGTTTTAGAACAGTAATATTTAGGTAGACTTTAACTGTGTAAGACTATATATTAATTAATTACGGTGATTTTTATCAACATTTAGTGATGACATAATCAACCCGAAAAACATTTATTATAGTGATGAATAAAATTCGTTTTTTTTACGAAAATAGTGTGTAATAAGCTGCGCTTATTACTGAATCGTTTTAAGCGATGCAGCGCCTTCACGCGGGGGTTCCCCCCACTCGCTATTGCATCAAGACATTGGACGTTTTTTTTATAGCGTTTCTTATAGCTATGAGGTACACAGGATTTTTTCCCTCTTGCCTCTTGCCTCTTGCCTCTTGCCTCTTGCCTCTTGCCTCTTGCCTCTTGCCTCTTGCCTCTTGCCTATCCCCTGCTCCCTAAAACCCACAAATTTGACCTCACTGAATTGCAACCGCTGTAAATTAACCCCTGAGTAACCATGCGTTTACTATGCCTGAGCAATGGTCATGGAGAGGATGTGATTGCTGTCCAAATTCTACAGGAATTGCAACATTACTCGACTTGTCCAGAACTAGCCGCCTTACCCTTGGTTGGGGAAGGAAAGGCTTATCTCCCATTAGATATCCCTATTATCGGCTCCGTTGAGCAGATGCCATCGGGTGGATTTATCTATATGTCCCAACAGCAAGTGTGGCGTGATGTGCAGGGAGGCTTAGTGCAATTGATTTGGTCTCAATTAAAAGCAATTCGCCGTTGGGCTAAATCAGGGGACTTTATCCTAACAGTAGGCGATATCGTACCACTGTTGTTTGCCTGGTGGAGTGGTTTACCCTATGGCTTTGTTGGTACTGCCAAATCCGAATACTATTTGCGGGATGAATCGGGATGGTTACCCAATCGACCCCGTTGGGAAGGGTGGTCAGGCTCGGTATATTTGCCTTGGGAGCGTTGGCTGATGTCTAATCGCCGTTGCTTAGGGGTTTTTCCTAGAGATACCCTGACCACAGAGATCTTAAAGCAGTGGTCTATCCCAGCTTTTGATCTGGGTAATCCGATGATGGATGGGATTTATCCAGACTATCCAGCACCCATGGTTTATGACAAAGATGCAGAATTGAAGGAAACTAAGCGTACCCTAACCATTACTTTACTACCGGGTTCCAGAATACCGGAAGCTTATCACAATTGGGATCAAATCATCTTGGCAGCATCAGGGTTACTGGATAGTTTTGCTTCGCGATCGCTTTTATTTCTCGCTGCCATTGGTCCAGGATTAAGCCAAGATCCTTTACGGGAGGTTTTAGTCGCTCATAGTTGGAGTGAAGTCACCCTGCCATCCCATCCATTCAATCTCCAGCTCAAGGACAAACAAGCTTTGGTCTTTACCAAGCAAAATGGCACACTGATTTTAACCCAGAACGACTATAACCTCTGCCTGCTCCAAGGGGATTTCTGTATCGCCATGGCAGGCACAGCCACAGAGCAATTTGTCGGGTTAGGAAAACCAGCCATTGCCATGCCAGGAGTTGGTCCCCAATATACCCCTGCTTTTGCCGAAGCCCAAACTCGCTTGTTAGGTCCATCGTTAGTAATAGCACAGCAACCAGAATTTGTAGCAACCATAGCCCAAGAGTTATTCCAGAACCCCGATAAGTTACAGCTAATAGCAGAAAATGGTCAGCGACGCCTTGGTCAACCAGGGGCAGCAGCTCGGATTGCTAAGTGTTTGATGGAAAAGATGAATGATGAATTATGAATTATGAATTATGAATTATGAATTATGAATTAGACATCTCAGATGTCTATTATATCGGGTGCATCTCATATTTATAAATTATTTGGCGTAGGGTGCGTTAGGGAAGGGCTAGCCATCATTTTACGCCTCTTTGCGCCTGGTTGGGACAGCCCGCCCCGTAACGCACCACCGGATCAAACAGCAAAAGTCAGATGCACCCATTATATTTGGTATATATGGGGGTGTTTCAACAGTCCTATTCAAACTACAATTCCCACACATTATAGCAGTCGCCAGGGCAGTTAGGACATGACAAAAGTCTCAAAGCTAAGTAAGTGCAAGAGTTTGACTTCTGACTTCTGACTTCTGACTTCTGACTTCTGCTATAACAACAAGTATAAAGGTTATAGATGGCGATGGATATTCAGACTTTGAGTGGTAGTCCTGTCAGTAGTTTGGGTCTGGGAGCTAAAAACCCAATGGATACAACTTGTGTAGAGATTGCTTACCAGGCTGGAATAAATTACTTCTTTTTTTACAACCTGAATTACACCAGTTTCCTAGAAGGACTAAAGCCTATTCTGGCAGATCAACGAGATCAAGTGGTAGTTTCCACGGGCAGTAAGAGTCGCGATCTTAACCAACTGCGCGAATATTTAGACCAAGTTCGTTCGTTGCTTGATGTGGATACAATAGATGTGTTCTTTTTAGAATATATCTCCCCTAAAGATGATCTCGACCAGGTGGCAGTAGCCTTAAACCAGATTCATACCTGGAAAACTGAAGGATTAATCCGCTATGTTGGCGCAACAACCCATAACCGCCAATTAGCAGTACAATTATTGAGAAAGGAGTCCTGTGACGTGCTGATGCATCGTTACAACATCGCCCATCGCAAAGCAGAAGTAGAGGTGTTTCCTGCTGCGCTCAAAGCCGACATTCCAGTAGTTGCGTTTACTGCCACTCGTTGGGGTTCACTGTTGCAAGGACATACAGACTGGAAAAATCCAGCTCCAACTGCTGCTGACTGTTATCGCATGGTACTGCGCCAACCAGCGATTCGCTTAGTCCTGACTGCACCTAAAACCGAATCTGAATTAGTTGAAAATCTCAGGATTTTGCAATCTCCTGAGTTATCTGTTCAGGAAGTAACCCATTGGCAAACCTATGGCGATCTAATTTATGGAACTGGCCAGGATAGCTTCGATAATCAATGGCCTTAATTAATTAATATCATCTTCGGTTGAACACTTATAAATAGTAGGTAATAGGGAACAGGGAACAGGGAACAGGGAACAGGGGATTAGGAGGGAGATTACCTACGAAAAGGAAGCTATGTTTTTTAAACTGATTATCTGAATATGATATAATATAATACTTGCATAAGTCGGGAAATTTGGATCGGGTAAATTCGCAGCAGCAGGAAATAAAAATTGACGAAACCATTATCAAAAAAGGGATACAGCCCGGTCTGCTCTGGGTTGGTTGTAAAACTTAACATTTTTTCTACCATAAATACGATAAAAAGTAATTCTTACGATACTATGGCTAAGTGGAAAACTTCTGGTTGACTGACAAAACTTATGTAACAGCATACTGATAAGTCTGGATCTGAAATTCCAGCCGATAGAGTCGTTGTTCATATTGTTTGCGTGATGCCATGGCTGGCGATGGGTCTTGATTACTTGAGAATTGGACCTGTTTAATTAAAGTCCACCCGTTGACCTTAGCGGCTTTGACCCAGTCCCAACCAATCCGAAAATAGCTATTGCCCCGTGCGCCAATGGGTGTCTACCCAACGTCGTTGACCTGACTCTACCACTGCCACCCCTTGTGCACTGACATAGCGATCCAGCAAGGGAACAGGGGGTTTCCCCCACTCGCGCTTTGCATCAAGACAGAGGGTTGCTACCGCCAAGATAAACCATAATCGTGACAGGGCAGATGCATCTCGAATCTCTGATTTTTGGAGATTCCAGCCACTGGACTGGTCATCTAAAAAGTTCTCTTCATAATCGTTGCGTAACCCATACGAGAGCATTGGTTTGTAGGCAGGTCTTTTCGTCACTGACTACTGCCCAAAACTCGACCTTGATGTTATTACGGCCAATAATCACGTGCACCAAACCATAGTTGGCACTTTTTTGCAATCGCACCTGATGCAAACACAAAGCCTCCCCCCGTAGAACATGGAAATCTTTGAGCTGGCACCAGCCAAAGCCCCCCGGAGATGAAACCTGATTAATAGTGGAGCCTTATTACAAAAGACCGTTACCTTTTACTCATAGCCTACCAACCATAAAGGCTCCACTATTGATGCGGTAACTTCTGACCCGCCAAATCCAACTATCCCTCGCGGGGCCAATCCGATAGTGCCAACCTAATTGAGTGGTTAACATCTGCCTTGGCGTTGATATGAACTTGCACCTCGGTCTGCCAGTAACACCACCTTGATGTCTTGGGGTAAGCGCCCCTGAGCTGATTGAATCATCTCCCGATAATCTCAGCAACGATACACTGGCACTGCCATGAGCCATGACCCGCGCTCGCCACGCGGCTTGGCGCGACCGAGATGTACCACACACAGCCGCACGCTCACAATACTTATCCCAAAATAGGGAGGTGTCTAATGCCAGATAGATCACCTGTTGAAGCTAATTGGCCTGCATCAGCTTTAATTAAGCTGCCATAGAGTCGATGCACATTGATTCGGGGATTATGCAACCAGCGCTGGATTCGTCGTTGTTTGCTGGCGGCATATTGACCCCGGCACGGCATATAGACCGTCCATTTAGTCAGATTCACACTACCTACCGGTATGTACCAGCGCCACGCTCCATCGATACACAAGCGGTCAGATGAGCCAAATGCACCCAATCACCTTGACCCATCCATTGATTCAAGGCATTTGTAGAGGCGGGAGTTTTTTTTCACAGCATCTTCAGGGTATGAGTGGTATCTATCTTGAGGATGCTGGCTCCCCACATTCTGGCGTCAATCCCTCCTATTCCCCTCCTGGCTTGCATTTGATTGTTCCTAATTGCTGAGGGGGTGACATGCAAGCTAAAATCCTTATTGGGTAATACTTTCAGCCGATATGTTACAAAAAGATACATACTAGTTTGGCCTGACCTTGGACGTAGTTATAAGGGTTTTAGCTTCTAGAACATCATTCCTAGGGTCAATTGCCAAGTTTATCTTAGCAAAGATAAACTGGCATCAAAGCATTATCTAGTAAGCTTTTAAGGGCTCATGTCACCCCCTCAGTCCTAATTGATACTTTTGTCAGTCAACCAGGGAAAACTTAGGAGGCAAGGATATGAAATATCAAAGATTGATTACCCTAGGTTTTCGCCCTTGCTGAATCAATGGGAATTAGAAGACTGAGTTAACTCGTAAGGCAGTCGATGATTAGTGTAAAACTCATCCTGTTGGTTCAATCAGTTGTTAGATAAGTAAATACAGAGAATGATCCAAGTCTATACCAAAGATTTTGAAATCCAATGCTCTCCCCCACAGCGCACTTGGAGAGAAATTTCCCAAAAAATTGCTGCGCTTCCCTTACCAGGTGTTCCCATTCGCTTGATTTTAACCAAGATTGAAGGAGATACGCTCACCTTTGAATCCAGCTTTATCGATACAGACAGAAAGCAGGTTTGGTCATCGTTACTAGATATCAATATTCGTCAACGGGTTTCTAACCAACCGTTTGTGGCAGTTAGTATTATTCCCACCGGAGTCAGAGCAGAAATTGGTGGTTTTGCGGGAGATGCTACTCCTAGTACCAATCTGTTAGCCTCCTCTTGTGACTATCTGGTCACCAATCCCAATGCTGTTACTGCGTCGGATATCTATTTCGGTCAGGATAATGTGCTTTATCTGGAAGGGAATCTGATTTGTCAGTTACTACTGGGTAATATTGGCGTAATTCCAGAGAAGCGCAAAAACATTGCAGCAATTATTGAAAAGCCCAAAGATGAGCGATTTTTAAATAATGTTATTAATGCGCTCAATGGCTTGCGTGCTGTGGGGGGAATTAATATCGACCCTGTAGTGGTAACGGGTGGCCCAGTAGAAACTGCCTGTACCTATTCCCAGTATGGTAATGCTTCCGGGGAATTTAAAGGTATGGACGAGTTGATGAAGGCTCTAGATGTGGTGGGAAATTCTTCCGCTAGGGCGGTGGCTTTAATGACTACTTTGGAAGTAGACGATAAAATACGTCAAGCTTACTACCGAGGGGAATCTATCCCCAATCCTTGGGGTGGTGCGGAAGCAATTATGACCCACATGCTCACTAATTTCTATCCCTTTACTGCTGCCCATGCTCCCTTATTATTGGAGTGGGAACATACGGGATTTGGTAAATTAGTAGACCCTAGGGATGGGGCAGAATTAATTTCCAGTGCCTATGTTTGTTCGCCCCTCAATGGTTTAATCAACTCTCCCCGTCCGGTAAGGTTTGATACTCCCGTAGCAGCAGGGGAAACCAGGATATCCGTAGAGAATGTTTCGGCGGTGGTAATGCCAGAAACAACAGTGGGAAATATTCCGTTCTTAGCATCTTTAGACCAAGGTGTGCCGGTAATCTTAGTTAAAGATAATACCACTAAATACGATATTACTCCTGAAAGATTGCAAATTGAAACTCAGGGCAACCCGATATATCGTGTCAATAGCTACATGGAGGCGGCGGGATTGCTATTAGCGTTACGTAATGGTATTGCAGTGGAAAGTACAATTCGCCCGATCCCACAACTTCAGCCGATTTTTATGTAAGGCATGAATCAACCATCTTCCACTTATAAGCTAATCGCATCTCATAATCAGGATGTGCAGGTGAGTCTTTATACTCCTGCCCACCAAGGAATTGCTCAAAATAGCGTACGCCTCAGTCAAGAAATCTATCAATATGATGCACCATTTCTCACTCGCCCTCGCACTGAGAGCATCGAAAAACATTTCTCTGAAATGTATGGCACTAAACATACGTTTTGGCTGACTGGGGGAGGGACTCAAGGGGTTTTAACCGCTTGTGCTTTATTGGGTACTCAGTACAAACGAGTGGCGATCGCTCTTAACAGTCATATTGCTACAATTAATGGTATCATCTTAGCAGGATTAGAGCCTTATTTTATTCCTTCTGTGTCTTTGATGCCCACTACCTCCGAGGTTATTTCCGCATTAGAAACCAGTGGCGTATCGGCTTTGTTACTAACTCATCCGAGTTATGAAGGTGTAACTGTGGATCTGGCATTGATAGCTGATTACTGTCGCGTACGCGATCTGGCTTTAGCAGTAGATGAAGCCCACGGTAGTCATTTTCCCTTTCTGGACGAACAATGGCAATCGGCGATCGCATTTAAGGCAGATATCGTCACCCATAGTATGCATAAATATACTGGGAGTTTGGTACAAACTGCTTTATTGCATTTACCCACTGACTCTCGGTTTACTGTTGAACAAGCTATGGGGGTTTTGCCTTTATTTGAAACCACTACCCGCAGTAACCTGTTAATGCTGAGTATTGAAGATGCGATTAAGAAGGGGTATTCTGAGGAAGGTCAAGGGTTATTTTGGCAAGCCATTCAGGAATGCGATCGCCTGCGTAGTCAATTGGATAATTACGGCAACGTATTAACGTATGATGGCCAAGTTAGCGATCCTCTGAAAATCTATTTAAAAAGCGATCGCACTACAGGGGAAGAGTTAGCAGAGCTGTTGTACGAACGGGGGATTGATGGGGAATTTGCTGGTGAGGAGGGATTGTTATTAATTTTCTCTTTCCATCACAATCCACAAGATTTCCAATTTATGAGAGAAACCTTAGCAGCCATTGTGCCGATTCTGAGGGAAAAAGCACCAAAAGATACTTTACCTGACAGTTACTTTTGCCGTCGCCCTCAAATGAATACTTTACCTAAAGATGCTTTCTTTAGCCGGAAAGTAAAATTACCTATTGGGCAAGCATTAGGGAAAATTAGCAGTTGCTGTATCAAGAAAGTTCCCCCAGGGAGTCCAATTTTGATACCAGGAGAAGAAGTTACTAATTGGCATCTCAAAGTTTTAGAATCTAACACCATGATTGATATCACTTGTTAAATCATAAAAGTAAGATTTTTAACACCGTATGGTTGTATTAATTGCTATGAATTACCTAACAAAAAAATGTCTTCACTAGTCAACAAAATTACCTTATACCAAGCTGAGAAAGAATTCTTTTGGGACAATGGATTTATCAAGCTAAACAGACTATTAACCAGCGAAGCTATAGATAAATTACGGGAGCTAACCTACAACTCTAAGCAAATAACCAAAGCTCCTGAATACTATACTGGGGATTTTTCCAGAATTGGTTACAGTGTAGAAAATGCTGTCACCCACCAGATCTATTCTGAGGAAAACTTTAAATACACTCTCAAACAATTAATCGAGAATGAATTAACTTTCACCGAAAGTGTGGGATTTGAATTAACGCCCAACAAAAGAGGATTTTATTTCCACCTGGATGTAGCTAGTTTTAGCTTTATTCAAGCAGAAGATTTAGCCTATTCTATTTGGATACCCCTAGTTCCCATTAATACCAAATATCAGCACGGAGGGATGGCATATGTA
>NZ_JAAHHM010000079.1:0-20284 GCF_010692445.1 Moorena sp. SIO3E8
TCTTTCATTCAAAAGCACCGATTGCGCTACTTGAGGTGCTGCGCGAACAGTAGCGTGGCACAGGCTTCGACCCTGTAAGGTAGCGCTAATCGCTGACCGCTGAAAGCTGACGGCTGAATGCTTACATTATTTGAGTTTCTGTTTTCCGGATACAGTGGCAGAAATGGTGGAGTTAAAAGAAGTAGATGAAATTTAATTACCACCCTGAGCCGTTCCTTCGGGCTTAGGGTTTTTTGGCGGCACTTTCCGCCAAAATCCAACGATTACCCAAATCTTAAAATAGCTAAGCTAAAGTTATTATCAACTTATTTTGATTCCTGCGCTTAAAGTCTTAGGGGTTTTGTTATTGTTAGGTGGTAATATTAGAAATGAACAATAAATAGTTAGCGATAGACTAACTAAACATTAATTACTAGTCAGTAGCTAACATAAGGCTAAAAATAAACCTGTTTTTATTTTCCCTCTCCTCCTATCCGTTACATCCGTTACCCATCAGTTGCAGTATTTATCCTATATTGGTACTTTTAGCTTACCTTAACCCAACACAATTTTAAGATGACCCGTGTAATTGGCTTAATGAGCGGTACATCTGTAGATGGCATCGATGCTGCACTAGTAGAAATTTCTGGCTCAGACTTAGATTTAAAGATTGAGCTACTGGCTGGTGCTACCTATGGCTACCCCACTGAACTCAGGGAGAAAATTCTAGCTGTCTGTACTGGCACTCCCCTATCCATGGCCGAATTGGCAGCATTGGATGATGCGATCGCATTTCAATTTGCCCAAGCAGCATTGGCAATTGGGAGTGGTCATCCCCCCGCTGAGTTAATTGGCTCCCATGGTCAAACAGTATACCATCGACCATTAGGGGTCAAGGGTGTTCGCGTAGCGTGGCCTTTTGGCCAAGGTTTTTCCGAGTTGAAAGTTGACAGGTTGAATGTTGAAAGTTCTTCCGAGTTGAAAGTTGGCCGGTTGAATGTTGTTCGCGTTCGCGCAGCGGAGGCCGAAGGCCACGCTACGCGAACGGCTTTGCCGAAAGCGTGGCCTTTTGGCCAAGGTTTTCCAGACAACCTGCAACCTGATAACCTTCAAGCTGGTAACCTACCCTTCTCGAACGCCAAAGGCGAACAACCTGCAACGGAAACTAACCTTGGCCAAAAGGCCACGCTACGCGAACAACCTGATAACCTTCAACCTGATAACCTTCAACCTACTAACCTTGGCCAAAAGGCCACGCTACGCGAACAACCTGATAACCTTCAACCTACTAACCTTGGCCAAAAGGCCACGCTACGCGAACAACCTACTAACCTTGGCCAAAAGGCCACGCTACGCGAACAACCTGCTAACCTTGGCCAAAAGGCCACGCTACGCGAACAACCTGCTAACCTTGGCCAAAAGGCCACGCTACGCGAACAACCTGCTAACCTTGGCCAAAAGGCCACGCTACGCGAACAACCTGATAACCTTCAACCAGCTAACCTTGGCCAAAAGGCCACGCTACGCGAACAACCTGCTAACCTTGGCCAAAAGGCCACGCTACGCGAACAACCTACTAACCTTCAACCAGCTAACCTTCAACCTGTAACGACTCTGGGATATAGCCTTCAACTGGGACGGGGAGAGGTGATTGCTGAGATTACCGGTATCAAGACCATCAGCAATTTCCGTGTGGCTGACATTGCTGCTGGGGGAGAAGGTGCGCCTCTGGTTCCTAAGATAGATGCCTGTTTGCTCCGGTCATCAACCCATAACCGATGTATCCAAAATATTGGTGGTATTAGTAATGTTACTTACTTGCCAGTTAGTCAAGGGAACTGGTTGGAACAGGTATATGGCTGGGATACTGGTCCGGGGAATGCCCTGTTAGATCTGGCTGTCGAGTATTTTACCAACGGTAGAAAAACCTATGATTACAATGGAGAGTGGGCAGCGAGTGGCACTCCCTGTGAGGCTCTGGTCGAACAGTGGCTTGCTCAAGAGTTCTTCAAGATACCGCCCCCAAAATCTACCGGACGAGAGTTGTTTAGTCTAGATTACCTCAAGCAGTGTTTGGGAGAAAGTGAAGCCTATAACCTTGCTCCTGCTGATTTCCTGGCAACACTCACAGAACTCACTGTTGCCTCTATTGTTGAGAGCTATCGCAACTTCTTGCCTCAAATGCCAGATGAAGTACTCTTGTGTGGTGGAGGGGCAAGCAATTTATACTTGAAGCAACGGCTGCAAATTAGACTAGATTCGGTGCCAGTATTAACCACTGACCAGGTTGGGTTAAGTCGGGATTTTAAAGAAGCGATCGCATTTGCTGTTTTGGCTCATTGGCGTAACCTCGGTATTCCGGGCAACCTTCCTCAAGTAACCGGAGCTTCAGAGGCTGTATGTCTAGGAAACCTGTATTCTCCGAGATCGCAACACCAGTCATCCTAAAACTGGGTATTTTAGCGATGCAGAGGTGCGACCCGTGGCGAATTTAATTACGGGTCAAACGCACCATTACGGTCTTGGGGAGGTCACGTCACCTGAACTTGCTAATGGTGCTTGAGATGACCGTGAGGCAGTGCCGACCTGCGGGGGTTCCCACGGGGCTTACAAGGTGCGGACGCAGGTTCCGCACACAGCCCCTCCCCATGAGCAACTTGAGAATCCCCCGTGGGTGAGTTTGGAGCAGAGTTCAACTAGTTTGTCTGTTGATCCGTAGGAGTTGGGCTACTCCCGGAAGTTTGCCAATGGTATAACCTGAGGGGGTAAACCCCACAACCTTAAGGATAGCAGCTAAAATGAGTGGGGAACGTCAGAGGGTAATATTTCAGTAACAGATAAAGAGTAACACTGTGGCTCACACCTTTTTATTGGAGGCAGGACGCTGGACACTTCGGGGCAATTGGCTGGAACGCAATGGAAAATTAATTGTAGTCAGAGGTGGGACTATGGTTACCTGGAGTCGTGAAAACTGGTTTACTATGGTCACAAGACTGGTGTTTCCCAATAGTGAACGGGAGGATATCTCTTGCCAGTATCTAGGGCGTCTTGATACTGGCGAGCCGAAGTATACCTTTGTCTTACAACACAGCCTCCTAGGTCGTGTCGAGGGAGAAGGCTGGGTGGCTCCAGAATCCATTGTGCAACGGTATTGGGTATTAGGGGATCGCCAACGACGCAGTGGTTTTGAAACCCGGTATCAACGTAATGAAAATATATACTACCTCTCCAGTAGCATTATGGCAGGTCATTATCTCAGTAGCACAATGGAAGCAACTTTGAAACGTCAGCAAAAATAGAAGTATTCTGGAATTAAGGGAGTTTTAAAAGCAGTACGCCTGTGACCATTGCTACCAGCGTTCATCTTGTTTATTCCTTAGTCAGTTTTATCCTTAATCTTTAGTCCTTAGTCCTTTGTGATCCACATTAAGTCTACTAGTATTTACAAATGACCAATGACCAATGACCAATGAGCGATGACTAGTGACTAATGATTCATGAACACGTTACATTCGGGATCTCACCAAGGAACTTATGATCACAGACCCTAACAAAGGTCGTCTACTCGCCAATCGCTATGAACTGGTCAAGTTGATCGGCAAAGGTGCTATGGGTCAAGTGTATCAAGCCAAAGATACGCTCCTCGGAGGTGTAACTGTTGCTGTCAAATTTCTCTCCCATACATTATTGAACCAAAAAATGCGCGATCGCTTTGAGCGCGAAGCAACAATTTGCGCTTTGCTTGGTGAGAAAAGCAATCACATCGTGCGAGTTAGGGACTATGGCATAGATGAAAACGATATTTCCTTCTACGTCATGGAATACTTGGCAGGGGTAAATTTAAGCGCAATAATTCACACTAAAATCCTATCCTTACCCCGATTTTTGCATATTGCCCGTCAAATTTGTCTGGGATTACAATGTGCTCACCAAGGCATTGTATTTAAAGGCACACTCACTCCAATTGTGCATCGTGATATTAAACCCAGTAACATTATCGTTGTCGAAGATTCCTCCTTCGGTGAACTGATCAAAATCCTTGACTTTGGCATTGCTAAGCTTCTTCAGTTTGATGGTTCTCAAACCCATTCTTTTATGGGTACCCTAGCCTATTGTTCACCGGAACAAATGGAGGGAAAGGAACTGGATAAACGCTCTGATATCTATAGTCTAGGGGTGATGATGTTTGAGATGTTAACTGGTCACATGCCCATTCTTCCAGAAGATCATTCCTTTGGTAGTTGGTACAAAGCTCATCACTTCAGCCCACCTAAATCCTTTGCATCGATTAACCCCAAGCTAAAGCTGCCGAAGTCCCTAGAGAACCTAATCATGACCTGTATAGCGAAAGAGGTATCTGATCGTCCTCAAAATGTCGGGATTATCCTACGAACATTGGATTCATTAAACGAAGGTCATGATCGCGGTCGCTATCTGGGTCATCGGATTCAAACAATACTATCCGAGAAACCTCTGAGTAAGGCAACACAAATACTTCCCGTATCAGGGAATGATATTTGTCGGCGAACCTCCTGGCCCGATGACAAGCCTAAAGCATCTATTGTCTTTCCTAAGATAATTCGTACAACTAGCACAACCTTTCCTACCCTCTGGGTGATGCTCACTAAAGAAGAGATTGAGAACCGTCAGGTTAGTACACGCTACAACCAATTCTTGTATGTGATGGTACCTCATCCAATGCTGCTATGGATTACCGCAGTACATAATCGCTACCACGGTGCTTGTTGGCTTCCTTGCTACTTAGACCTCAAAACAAATCATGGTCAGAACATAATCAGACTTTTGGGAGATACTGGATATTACCGTATTTTGTTTTTTGCCAAATCAGAACCAGAATACTGTGCTAATATAATGACCTCAACCATTGCTCCTGCGCAACGCCAGCTATTCATCGATTGGGCGAATTCGTCTAAGACAATAAACTCAACTAATCAAGCAATGTTGAGCAAACGCATACTTAAGCAAGAGTTTGAAAAGCTGAAGCCAAAGATTTTGATGAAGTTAGAAGCTGCTCATACAGATTACCCTACTGATATTTCAGGTTAAAACTTGTTACTGGCAACTTGTTACTTTAAAAGAGATTTATTTTTTTTATTGGTTCTTCAGTACCTTTTATGCTAAAGTTCCAGTTAAAAAAACTCATAAAGCTTACTGTACAAGGAAAATTATGCTATTCAACTAACAAAAGTTACTGAATACAGCCTCTTCCCACTGTTCCCTATTCCCTGTTCCCTGTTCCCTATTACAGACTGTTTATTTAGCATAACAATTACGGAAGAGCATTCTTATTTTCGATTTTCCCTATTAAACCCTTAGCCAAAACTAATATAGGGATAGCATCAACTCCCGCTGATACTTTTTCGTCAGGGGATGGTCATTACCCAGCACATCAAACACCGCAATCATGGATTTTCTTGCACCATCATCTCTATAGTTACGATGTTTGCTGACGATTTCTAAAAAGATTTTCAGGGCTGCTTCATAGTGTCCCTCTACAACTAACCGAGATGCCTGAGCAAATAACTGATCTAATTCACTTTCCCCAATAGGATTCGCCTGCTGCTTAAATTGAATCAATGCTCTGATTGCCTGAGCTCTGGGGAAATATTCTCGATCATTGTATTGAATGGTTTCTAAGAGTATGGTTGCCTCTTCTGGCTCATTAATGTGAACCAAAAAATTGGCCACTTCAATGACTAAACTTTGATTCTCTGGATACTTGGCAATTAGCTGTTCAAACAGCTGTTTGGCTCGGGATATATCCTCAGTTGCCATGGCAACCCGAGCTTCTTCTAGTCCAATGTCTAGCTCAGACTTCAGATTTAACCTAGCTAACATTTCCCGCAACTGAATTTCTGGTAAAACCCCCACAAAACCAGGAATAATATCACCATTGGTGACAATTCGGACATCGGGGACTCCCTCAATTTGAAAGTTATTTGCTAAATCTTGGTTGCGGTCAATATCAACTTTGGCTAAAACAAAGTCATATTCTTTAGCTAGTTTCTCTAAGGTTGGTTTGAGCAGTTGACAGGGGCCACACCATGTAGCAAAGAAGTCTACTAATACAGGCTTCTCAAAAGACTTTTCTAAAACTTCAGTGGCGTAGTTGCTGCTAGTAACGTCTACAGAAAAACCCATATCAATTATTTCCGTTATCTTGCTGTTGAAATGAAAGATAAAATGTAAGCATATGCGCTACGCGCAGGCTACGCCAACAGCTAATGCTTACGAAGATAGGGAAGAGGAAGAAGGAGGGGAGAATAGCAGGGAATTTGTACCAAAAAATATTCCCTTTCCACACTCCTAACTTCCCCCAAACTCGATATCAAGTCAAGGTTAGAGCCAAAATCCGGGTGTTATTTGCCTCTAACCCTTACTCAGCCTGCAGAGGATGTAGCTAAGACTTTTCCTGAGCTAGATGCTGCACTGTCCCGGCTAGATTCTACGAGCTTGCCTAGGATAGCGCTAACGTTAGTCTTGGCATCACCGAAGAGCATATTGGTGTTTTCTTTGAAGAACAGGGGATTGCCAACGCCAGCATAGCCACTGGACATTCCCCGTTTCATCACCACAACTGTACCAGCTTTCCAAACCTCTAAGACTGGCATCCCAGCAATTGGGCTACTGGGGTCTTCCATGGCACTAGGGTTAACGGTATCATTAGCACCAATCACGAGTACTACATCGGTTTCTGGGAAGTCCTCGTTAATCTCATCCATTTCTAGAACGATATCATAAGGCACATTTGCCTCAGCTAGCAGCACGTTCATGTGTCCTGGTAGTCGTCCAGCAACTGGATGAATGCCAAAGCGAACATTGATACCGGCATTCCTCAAAATCTTGGTAATATCGGACACCGGATGCTGAGCCTGAGCTACTGCCATGCCGTAACCGGGAACAATCATAACACTCTTGGCCCCTTGTAGCAGCTCTACGGTATCTTCTACTGTGGTCTCGGTGACTTGACCTTCCGGCTGATCACCACCTTTAGCTTTAGCTGTAGTTCCTGCACCTTCGCCGAAGCCTCCTAAAATCACGCTGAAGAAGGAACGGTTCATGGCTCGGCACATGATGTAGCTGAGGATAGCACCACTACTACCTACTAGGGCACCAGTGATAATTAACAGGTCATTGGACAGCATAAAGCCTGCTGCTGCAGCGGCCCATCCGGAATAACTATTGAGCATGGAGATGACCACTGGCATATCAGCACCCCCAATAGCAGCTACCAGGTGGATGCCTAACACTGATGCGATCGCAGCCATAATCAACAGGGGTTGCAGACCAGCCGTCCCCTCTGCTGTCATGAACTGGTAACCCAGCCCGATCACAGCCCCAAGCATAGCCAGATTGAGTACGTGGCGTGCTGGTAACATTAGGGGTTTGCTGCTGATGATAGCTCGTAGTTTCCCAAAGGCTATCACTGAACCGGTGAAGGTAATTGCCGCAATGAACACACCAATATAAATTTCTAACTGGTGAATAGTTACTTCTGCACCCGTTAGGGATTCCCCCCCTTGCAGGTAATTGGCAATACCCACCAGTACAGCTGCAAGACCGACAAAACTATGGAGAATTGCTACCAGTTCTGGCATGGAGGTCATGGCTACCCGAGATGCCACGATCGCACCAATAATCACTCCTGGCAGAATCATCCCTCCCAGAGTGAGGTATGCGGTTACATTGCTACTTAGGGCAGTGGCAACAAAAGCAATCAGCATCCCAAGAATGCCGTAAATATTGCCTTTACGGGCGCTTTCCTGGTTAGACAATCCCCCCAGGCTGAGAATGAATAAAGCACTAGCTGCAATATAGGCAACTGTCAACAGATTATTTGACATAGTCTCCTTAGTTTTATGGTGTTCAACGTTAAGGTTGAAGGTTAGTTGGTTGAATGTTTAAGGTTAGTTGGTTGAATGTTGAAGGTTAGTTGGTTGAAGGTTAGTTGGTTGAAGGTTGGTTGGTTGAAGGTTAGTTGGTTGAAGGTTAGTTGGTTGAAGGTTAGTTGGTTGAAGGTTAGTTGGTTGAATGTTGAAGGTTAGTTGGTTGAATGTTGAAGGTTAGTTGGTTGTTAGCCTTTGGCGTTCGGTGTAGGGTAGCTGGTTTGGTTGAACGCGATCGCGTTCAACCTTCAAACCTTCAAACCTTGGCCTTTGGCCACGCGATCGCGTTCAACCTTCAAACCTTGGCCTTTGGCCACGCGATCGCGTTCAACCTTCAAACCTTCAAACCTTCAACCTTCAACCTGTAACCTTCAACCTGTAACCTTCAACCTTCAAACCTTCAACCTTCAACCTTCTCAAAACCTTCAAACCTTCAACCTTCAACCTTCAACCTTCAAACCTTCAACCTTCAAACCTTCAACCTTCAAACCTTCAACCTTCAAACCTTCAACCTTCAACCTTCTCAAAACCTTCAAACCTTCAAGGGTCTAACCTATTTCTGAAACATCTTGAGCATGCGTTGGGTTACGAGGAAGCCACCGGAGATGTTGATGGTTCCAACTAAAATTGCGATCGCACCCAGAATAGTAGTAGGTGAGGTAGCTGCGCCGGAAATTTGGAGCATGCCACCAATGATGATGATGCCGCTAATGGCATTAGTAACACTCATCAAGGGGGTGTGCAGGGCTGGTTTTACGTTCCAGATCACTTGCCAGCCTACGAAGCAGGCCAGGATAAATACCGTGAAGTGGGAGAGGAAAGAAGGAGGTGCTCCGATTCCCAAGCCAATTAGGGCGAGTCCCACTAACACTGGCCAGAGCAAGCCCATGATACCCTTTGACTTCTTCGTCTCTGGCACAGACTGCTCTTTAGTTACCGCAGTCTGGGGTTCCGGTGCCGGTTTGGGAGGTGCTGGCGGTGTGGGCCGCTTGGGTGGGGGCCAGGTTACATCCCCAGCGTTTAGGACTAAGGCTCCCCGAACCACTTCATCCTCCATATCGACACGGTAATTTTCACTACCACCCATGTCCTTGAGGAGATGACAAAGGTTGGTGCCATAGAGTTGGCTAGATTGAGTAGCCATACGGCTGGGTAGGTCAGTTAAACCAATGATGGTCACACCTTTGTATTTGTAGACCTCATTGGCTTTGCTCACCTCACAGTTGCCCCCTTGCTCAGCTGCCATATCTACGACCACTGAGCCTTCTTTCATACTCGCTACCATTTCTTCAGTGATCAGCAGCGGTGCTTTTTTACCGGGGATCAGGGCAGTGGTGATGATGATGTCCACTTCTTTAGCCTGTGCAGCGAACAATGCCATCTCCGCCTCGATGAACTCTTTACTCATCACCTTGGCATAGCCCCCAGATCCTGTACCGTCTTCTTTGAAGTCCAGTTCCAGGAACTCTCCCCCCATGCTTTCCACTTGTTCCTTAACCACGGGGCGGGTATCGAAGGCGCGCACAACAGCACCCAAACCTTTAGCGGTACCAATAGCAGCTAGTCCAGCTACCCCAGCACCAATCACCAACACTTTAGCTGGGGGAACTTTCCCTGCTGCAGTAATTTGGCCAGTAAAGAAGCGGCCAAAGTTATTGGCTGCCTCAATCACAGCTCGATAACCAGCAATATTGGCCATAGAACTGAGGGCATCCATCTTTTGCGCCCTCGTGATGCGAGGTACCGCATCCATAGCCAACACTGTAGCCTTACGGCTTGAAAGTTGTTCGAGCAGTTCTTGGTTTTGGGCTGGCCAGATAAAGCTGATTAAAGTGCCATTTTCCGATAGCAACTCAGACTCATGCTTGTTTAGAGTTGGATGCATCTGAGGAGGACGCACTTTTAGGACAATATCTGCCTCTGACCAAAGGCTATTGGCATCAGGAATGATTTGGCATTCTGCTTGTTCGTAAGCATTGTCAGGAAAATTAGCTGTCTCTCCTGCTCCCGATTCAATCAGCACATCAAAGCCAAGTTTCTGGAGCACCTTCGCTGTATCCGGTGTAGCAGCTACCCGGCATTCACCTGGGTAAACTTCTTTCGGGATACCAACCTTCATGCGAGTTTTGGTTGGCTGTAAATCTGACGTTTCAGCCTCTTTGGGAATGGCTAGGGTCATTGACTCTCCTTCAGTTGTCTAAATGGAATAAGGACGGAAAATTCATTGATCACTACAGTGGGTCTAGAGGCATCAGGCAAAGGATGTCCAGACCAGCCACTTTCAGGGGCTAAGGCCACCGTATCTCCTAACATAGCTTTTGGTCATGGGTGACAAATACTCCTTAGGTGAGGACAACAAGAATCAGGAAAACTGACGATAATAACTGTTTTCCGTAACTATTTTCGGTAAATAGAATCAGGTAACAACTTCTTTGAAAAATGTTGTCCCTTGTTGACAATCTATCCTTCTATTTCTTTTGATTTCGAGTGGTTTTTAGCAACTGGTAGCTTCTTCTTGCTGGGGGATGTTCACCCTGTTTAGAGGATTCCCAAGTTCAACTAGAACGGGATCAGTTTGCTCCCTGACACCGCCAATGCTTTTAAGCCTGGGCGATTAACTCACTTATGATCAGCTGACTGGCTTCCCATCTGTGCTACTTGTCCTTATATGCTACTTGTCGTGGTATCCAACACCAGGCATCGCCTCTTGCTGAATTTGAACTGCTGGCATCAATTTCTCTATATAAATTTCCCTGACTGTTCAAATACATGTTTCCCCATAACCGGATCTCTGTTTGGATCCTATGGTGATCTGCCAAAAGAGAGGATTATTTTTAACTTGTTTTAGGAATTGTGCTGTTGCACTCAGTTGTCGTAGGTAATCTTTACTAGTCAGATCGATTTATAGGTGATGGGGTGATGGGGTGTAGTGAGTGATTAAGGTGTAGCGATAGGGTTTGAAATTGGTATTAGGGTAAGCTATCAGCTATCAGCGATTAGCGCTACGCGCACGCTACTTGAGGTGCTATCAGCTATCAGCTATCAGCGATTAGCGCTACGCGCACGCTACTTGAGGTGCTATCAGCTATCAGCTGTGGGCCTGTGGCCAAGCTACACCGAACAGCTTTTGAATAAAATAAGCTGACCGCTGACCGCTGACCGCTGACCACTGACCACTGACTGCTGACCGCTGACCGCTGAATGCTTACGTATTAGGGATATATTGCGTATATATATATATTTTTTTTTGCGTATATATATATAAGTAGTACAGTGAAAAAACAAATAACTGTTAATTGTCAGCTCAAGTCAGCAGCATTAGATTTATGCTATCCACACAATCTTCCATCAAACGTCTGATTTCCGCGATCGCATTAGCTGGTTGTGTCTTGACCGGGCTATCGGTTCGGAGCTTAGCCCAGAGTAATCCCGGATTGGTACTCTGGAGTGGTGTTAAGCGGGAAAATATCCTGAGATATCACCTAGATTTTAACGGTGCCCCCAATTACTGGGATCGTTACCGCTTGAAGATTCCCAAGAAGAAACTGGAATTGGGAGTTGCTCAGTTTTCTATTTCTTATCCAGATTACTACGATGGTAAGTTCGACGTGAACAAAATTGAAGTGCGCGTTGACGGTAAATCCCTCCCGGTCTCTGAAGTAGTCTGGGACAAAGAGAATTATAGCCTTCAGATTTACATGGAAGAGCCAGTTCCAGCCAATGAAAATGTGGAATTAGTATTTTCCAATGTCAAAAACCCTGATGGGGGTACTTATTACTTCGTTTGTTATGTCTTAGCTGCTGGTGATATTCCACTACCCACTTATGTCGGTACCTGGATTGTGAGTATTGGTCGTTAATCTATTGTAGTTCTGAATTGGGTGAGATAAATCGTCCTAGGTTTTAGGGAGCAGGGAGCAGGGAGCAGGGAGTAGGGGAAAGAGTGTTGGTTTTCCGGTGTAGGGTAACCGTCACCCCGTCATAGCCTCTCCCCATCTCCCCAAAGCGCCCCCATTCAGAATTTAAATCGCTAACAGCTTATTCCCACTCCCCTCCTCACCACACCTGCCATACCCCCTTATTGATTAGACCTCCCAGGAAAACTAGCGAAGTCTATTGATCACTTGTGCTAATTTGATTTGTTTTTGATTTCTCTTTAATTTCCCTTTTGTCTACGTCAGTCATTATTTCGAGTCCCTTGGGAGTAGCCTTTAGGTGAAAAAGGTACCGACCGTTGATCATATAGACTGTGGTGATAGCTCCTATAGCAAAGATCAGGACTCCACAGAGCGGTAAGGTAATTTGCCAAACTGGGAAGTTGTGCTTACTTGGTTTTTTCTGTTGATTATTTAACATAGTGATTGAACACTTAGAGACGACTCTTGGAATAGCCACGATTTTCTCTTGAGTGCCTGCCTAGACGCTACAAACTATCCAGCAGGCTTTGACTCAGAGTAGAATTCCTACCCCAAAGAATTTTGGCGCAAAATTAGTACGCATGTTCTTTCACCGCCTACTAGCAGCTTTAGAGTCTGATTGCGAGGCTACATATTAATGTGCCTGTTCAAGGATTTCGTGACATTGACTGGCTCATTCCTATAGAGGTGCTACTATTCAAAATTCAAGCACCCTCTTTTTTTTTGGAAATTTTTTCGGGAGGGTGTCACACTTTCTGACCGTTCTGCACATATATATAGAAGAGGCAATCTGATGATTTGCGTAGCAGCATATTCTGCTACGCATAAAAAATAGTTCGTCTCTTCAAGTAGTAAATAGCGATAGCTTTTACTTCCAAACTAAATTAGAAATAGGAGACAGTGTCCAATGGCCAAATGTGAATATAAACTACCTAAAAATTATCATCTTATTGATAATAATCAACAACAAAAAATATATAAAGCTTTAATGATAAAACCACGTAACTTATAGGTCAATGAAAAATTCAAAAATATTGAATATTATCATAAACAGGAGGTCGTGTTCAATGTCACCATAGGAGACATAATAAATGACAATAAAAAAAACTTTAACCCCTAGGATAAAGTTTGAATCAGCGGTTCAACATTTATTGAAACAAACCTCTTTAGAAACTAATGAAGCAAAATATTATGCTGCATTATTCAACGGAATCAAGTCCAAACTACACCAATTTAATTTACCACATTATCAAATGTATGATGTAATTCATGAAACGTATTTGCGGGGAATAAAACTGCTAGACTCTGGCCAAGAGATTGAAAACCCTAGAGCCTGGATCAGGGCGACTTCCTTCAATGTTATCCGTGAGATGAGCCGGAAACAAAAAAAAGAGCAGTCATGGGACTCTAATTTAATAGAGCGTCAACTAGCACCAGAAGCCAGCAATAGCCTTTCCTCGGCAAACTCTGACGATGAAAACTTAAAGCTGTTGGAGCTAGCTCTTCAAAAGTTAGAGCCACAGGACTCCCAACTAATCGTGTTACGGCACATAGAAGGGTTATCTTGGCAACAAGTAGTGAGCCATCTAGCTTCTAAGGGAGAATATATTACTGAGGCGTCTGCCAGGCAGCGAGGTAATCGTTCCCTAAAGCGTTTGCGCAAAATATTTTTTGAGCTTAAGAAGCATAATTAGTAAACAAAATATTATGATTAGCTATAGCTAATTAGGGTGCGGAAACCGCTTGGGGGCATTCCTGATATGATTGCCCCAATCTTCCTTTATTACTTAAAATATATTTTTTAAACAATTTTCTTTGTATAATAATTTTTTTTACTAAAACTTTATCAAATAAAAATACAGGATAAATTCATAAAAATAATGAGCATAATTAAACAAAAAAAAAATAAATTAGCCCAAAAAATAGCAGAAGAATATAGCCAGCTAATAGCTCTTCCGGTTTTGTCTGAATTAGAGGCAAATCGGATGGCGGAAATCCTAGAGCTAGCTAATCTTAATGAATCCCTTAACTGCTTAATTGAGGAAATTGAAATGAGCGACTATTTAAAACTAGAAAAGTGGAATCAAGGTCTTCGGAATTTACTCAAGGTGGTTTCAACAGAAGAGCCATACCCAAGTACACCATGGCAGGACTAAACCATCTGAGGGGATGTCAGCATTCAGCGGTCAGTGGTCAGTGGTCAGTGGTCAGCCGTCAGCGGTCAGCCTTGTGGCACAGGCTTCTAGCCTGTGACGCTTCGACGCTGTGACCTAACTCATAAGCTGAAAGCTGAAAGCTGAAAGCTGATAACTGATAGCTGATAGCTGATAGCTGAAAGCTGATAGCTGATAACTGATAACTGATAGCTTGGCTTGATAGATCACCCCTTGACATGGTATGATCAACAATCAGCTATAGTTGGCAATCAATCCTTCATAGTATTCGTTAATAGTATTCCTCCAGCAAACCCATGACTCAACGCACTCTAGGCGGAACCAACCGTAAGCAAAAAAGAAAATCCGGTTTTCGTGCCCGGATGCGCACCAAAGATGGTCGCAATGTGATTAGAGCTCGCAGAAGCAAGGGACGGCGTCGTCTCTCGGTCTAGTCATCCAAGCATTGATGCCGACCTGCTGCAAGTGAAAGGTAAAAGGTTAAGAAACAGCCATTTCCAGTGGCTCTTCTGCCTTTATCTTGCTCAAGGAATTGATATTAATCAAGGATTAGAGTTAAGCATTGGGATTGCCTCAAGCCAATCGACTTAAGCACTGGCGAGATTTTAAGCAAGTATATCGCTCAGGTATTCGTCGTTCAGGGCGTTACCTAACATTACGGGGTTTACAACAGAGTACTATTCCCGCGATTGCCAAAGAAACCATTGCGCCAGAAAAATCCCTATCAAACAATCACCCTCCCTCCCGTCTTGGCATCTCCATCAGCCAAAAAGTCAGTAAGAAAGCAGTTGTTAGAAATCGGATTAAGCGGCAACTTCGAGCCGCCCTCAGGCAGTTATTACCACGCCTATCCCCCGGTTGGAAACTAGTCGTAATAGTAAAACCAGAAGCCAGAGAGTGCGAATATGCACAACTTTTGAGAGAATTAGAAAAGTTGTTGGTAAAAGCAGAGGTGTTGGATGGGCATTAGAGAAGATGTATTTTATGAGGGTGGCCCTCACCGGGGAGATCTGATCATTAGCATATTGTTGGCATTTACGATTATATTCATACCTCTAACCGTAGCTGCTATTGTCAGGGCTCTATGGCTACGGTATCGGATTACCAGCCGCCGCATATCAATAACTGGGGGTTGGCGGGGACGCGATCGCTCAGATGTGATCTATTCCGAAATTTCAAAGATTGCCACAGTTCCCCGTGGTATAGGAACTTGGGGAGATATTGTCGTTACCCTAAAAGATGGTAGCCGTTTGGAAATGCGGGCAATACCCCGGTTTAGAGAAATTTACGACTACATTGCCGAACGAGCAGCAGACAAAACAGGCAAAGCCGTTAGTGCCATCAAAATGATGTAGACAGAACATTGCCAAGAAAACCTTGACATCGGTCACTTGCCCTGATCTAGTCTTCCCTTTCCTACATCTGGCCACCAAAATCGGTTCAACTCCTTGATGTCAGTAGATATACCTGATAAAAGTCGGAAACCCGAACCGCATAGGGACGGAGATTAGTTACATTAGACACAGAAAACTTTACAATAGCGCCTAGGTTAACGTCAAACGAATGGACTTTGGTATCGGATTTATCTCCAACAACATCATGCTGCCAATCCTGGATTTCTTTTACGGGATTGTGCCTAGCTATGGTTTAGCCATAATAGCCTTGACCCTGGTGATTCGCTTTGCCCTCTTCCCTCTTAATGCTGGCTCCATTCGCAACATGAGGCGCATGAAAGTCACCCAACCCTTGATGAAGAAGCGGCAAGACGAAATAAAAGAGCGCTACAAGGATGACCCGGCTAAACAGCAGGAAGAAATGAGTAAGCTGTTTCAAGAGTTTGGCAACCCCCTAGCCGGTTGTTTGCCACTGTTGGTACAAATGCCGGTTCTGTTTGCCCTATTTGCCACCTTGCGGGGATCACCCTTTGCAAACATTAACTACGACGTCAACTTACAAATTTTTCCCCAAGAACAGCTGGAATATATCCAGCCTAAAGTCTTTACCACCAAACCCCAAAATATTTACATTACCGATGGCTTACATGAACCAGTCATCGCCCTACTTCCGGCAGGAAATAAGCTGGTAGTTGGGGAAAAAACCAAAGTAGAGTTTCAAACTGTTGAAGGTCAACCCTTAAATCAACTAATTGCTCAGCATCCAGAAACCGATATCACTCCCACTTGGCAAATAGTCAACGGAGAAGACCGCTTACGTATTCTTGAAGATGGGACACTAGAAGCCCTGATGCCTGGAGAGGTAAAGCTTCAGGGAACCTTAACGGGAATAGCTGCTAACAAAGGCTTTCTATTTATTGATGCTTTAGGAAGAGTGGGTGCTTTTGATGACGATGGCACTATCCACTGGGATATCGTAGGGATGATTCTATTCTTTGGGATCAGTTTGTACGTCAACCAGCTGTTGTCTGGTTCAGGTGCAGGTGCAGGGCAAGCCGGGGACCAGCAAAAGGTAGTTAATCAGATTACTCCAGTATTGTTTTCTGGCATGTTCTTATTCTTTCCCCTGCCAGCTGGGGTATTGATGTATATTGTTGTAGCTAATATATTTCAAACTATCCAGACTTTCATTCTATCGAGAGAACCTCTGCCAGAGAATTTGCAAGAAATAGTTGAGCAGCAGGAAAAAGAGGCAAAAAAACAAGCAGCTAAGTCTGGAGAGGGTCGAGAGGCATTGCCTTTTGAGCCCAAGCGTTCAAAGAAAAAGGCATCAAGTTAGTTTAGTATGGTAAATCAACATCAGGAGCGTGGTAAAGAGTGGTTAGAAGAACTCCTGCGATTATCTCGATTGCCCGCCAGTATAGAGGTAGCTGATGGTGAAGCTCCCCTAGGAGAGCGACCCAGCTACTGGTTGACAATCGATAATAGTCAACTGACCTCGAAAGACACTCAAACTTTAATTGGTCGGGAAGGGGAAGTTATCGATTCTATCCAGTACTTAGCCAATTCCCTCCTTAACTTGGGTCATGAAGAGGAAGAACAAGCCGTTTACGTAATCGATATCGATAGCTATCGAGCCAGACGGCAAGTGGAACTTCAAGCGATCGCTGAACACGCTGCTATGAAAGTCCGTCAGACCGGGAAAGAATTTGAATTGAAATCCCTATCGGCAGCAGAGCGGCGTCAAGTCCATACCCTATTCAAGGCTTTTGAGGATTTAGAAACTCTTAGTCGAGGGCAAGAGCCAGACCGACGACTGGTGGTGCGTCGCAGGTATTGACAGATTAAGAGTTTTTATTCTATCACTGCTGATTGCACTTGGGATTCTTCCCATCACCTGACTAACATAATGCATTAACTCTATATAACTATTTAAGTCTATAAATGGTCGCTTTTTGCTGAGTGTTTGAGAAGCTCAAGGTTAACCATCAACGCTTAACAGTCAACTGCAAAGGATAAGCATTATGGAGGCTATCTATATTCCTGAGTTGCTCAAATTACCAGAGCAAATAGAAGTAACTCCGGTCAATCAATTCTTGGTGGATTTACAGACACTGACTCCAGTTCGAGGTCAAGTGCAAGTGGCTCATCAAGGAAATTACCTGGAGGTCTGTGCTCAAGCAGAAACGATCATTACCTTGACTTGTCACCGCTGCTTAAAACAGTACAACCACCGCCTAAGCATCGATACATCCGAATTAGTTTGGTTAGCTTCCTCAGCTGACCAACTGTCGGATGAATCCCTAGAGGAGGAGATAACGTGGGATGATTTACAAGAAACCCTTCCAGCTCAGGGGTATTTTTATCCAGACACTTGGTTATACGAACAACTATGTCTGGCAATTCCGCCACGGCAGCTGTGTGACCA
Organism: Moorena sp. SIO3E8; assembly: GCF_010692445.1. Lineage (NCBI taxonomy): Bacteria > Bacillati > Cyanobacteriota > Cyanophyceae > Coleofasciculales > Coleofasciculaceae > Moorena > Moorena sp. SIO3E8. Next base: position 17,800 of record NZ_JAAHHM010000079.1, read on the forward strand.
AGAATGTATAGGTATCCAGATTAAGAATAACAGTGAAGCAGAGTTACGGGATCAACTACGGGATCAACGTTGGGGCGCTCTAGAATCCCTGAAGAGAAAACTTCCTGGATAGTGAGTTGCCTGGTAGTATAATGCTGAAGGGGAAATTGGTCAGGGAGTTACTAGCAGCAGAGCCGTTATCCAAGTTTCTTGGAAATAAAAATGCTATGTTTAAGGTTTAAATATTTATTTATAGCATTAACTTTTTGAGTAATTGGCTCCTATATAGGAATTCTATATCCCATAAGGTATAAATTGATCCCCCATTATCCCCCTTAATAAGGGGGACTTTGAGGTTGCAAAGCTTACCTCATAACTGCGAGAAACGCTATATAAAAATCCATGTAGGAATTGTCATAATTTTTGATGGCATATTCCCGTCTTAATGCAGTCGCTCATGGGGGAAACCACGGCAAAGCACGACTGGGGGAAACCCCCTTTGGCCGCTTAGGTGCGCTTGACCCGTAATTTAATTCGCCACGGGTTCCTACTCCCTGCTCCCTACTCCCTGCTCCCTACTCCCTGCTCCCTACTCCCTGTTCCCTATTCCCTGTTCCCTGTTCCCTTTGCTATATGAATTTCAATGACGAGTTTGAGCTTCTGCTACGTGCTCGCTACCCTTTGTTATATATTCCCACTCTAGAAGAAGAGCGAGTAGAAACAGCGATTAAGCAATCCGCTAAACGTTTGGGTAATCGTGGTGTCTATATCTGGGATTTTGTGGATGGTTACCAAGGAAATCCTAATGATATCGGCTTTGGACGCCGCAATCCCTTACAAGCCTTAGAATTTTTAGATAGAATTGGCGAAAGTGCTGCTGCAATCTTTGTATTAAGAGATTTTCACCGATTCTTAGAAGATGTATCAGTTGCTCGTAAACTCAGAAATCTGGCACGTACCCTCAAATCCCAGCCTAAGAATATAGTTATCGTTACCCCCCAAGTGTCCGTCCCCTCGGATTTAACGGAAGTCCTGACAGTGTTGGAATTCCCCTTACCAACGGCATCGGAAATTAAAGCTGAGGTGAAACGTTTGTTGGGGGCAACGGGTCAAAATCTGACTGAAAAAATCATTGATGAGCTGGTGCGCTCGGCTCTTGGTCTTTCCTTAGAAAGAATTCGTCGAGTATTAGCTCGTGGGATTGCCTCTAATAATGCCATCCAACCTTCAGATGTAGAACTGATTTTAGAAGAAAAGCGCCAATCTATTAGGCAAACCCAGATCCTAGAGTTCTACCCAACCCAAGAAAAAATTTCCGACATCGGTGGCTTAGACAACCTCAAAGACTGGCTACTGCGACGGGGTGGAGCATTTACAGAACAGGCGCGACAATACGGGTTACCCCATCCTCGTGGTTTACTATTAGTGGGGATTCAAGGAACTGGGAAGTCCTTAACTGCAAAAGCGATCGCAAACCACTGGCATCTACCCCTGCTACGTTTAGATGTCGGTCGTCTATTTGGTGGCTTAGTAGGGGAATCAGAATCCCGTACTCGGCAGATGATTCAGCTAGCCGAAGCTCTCGCTCCCTGCATCCTCTGGATTGATGAAATTGACAAAGCCTTCTCTGGTCTATCCTCTAAAGGGGATGCAGGCACAACAAGTCGTGTCTTTGGTACCTTTATTAGCTGGTTAGCTGAGAAGAAATCCCCAGTGTTTGTGGTAGCTACTGCCAACAATATCCAAGCCTTACCCCCAGAAATGCTCCGCAAAGGTCGATTTGACGAAATCTTTTTTGTTGGTTTGCCCAACCAGGAAGAACGTCGTGCTATTTTCGATCTACACCTATCCCGGCTGCGACCTCATAATCTCAAGAGTTACGCTTTAGACCGATTAGCCTACGAAACCCCTGATTTTTCTGGGGCAGAAATTGAGCAGACCCTGATCGAAGCCATGCACATCGGCTTTAGCCAAAACCGAGACTTCACTACAGATGATATTCTAGAAGCCGCTAGCCAAATTATCCCTTTAGCACGGACAGCCCAAGAGCAAATCCAATTTTTACAGGATTGGGCAGCTGCCGGAAAAGCTCGTATGGCTTCTCGCAATACTCCCTTAAATGATCGGATTCAGCGCCAACTCCAGTAATTAATTATATATAGCAGTTCTCAATTGGGTCAGAGACTTCATCCTGGGTTAATTGGAGTCGGGAGTCGGGAGTCGGGAGTCGGGAGTCGGGAGTTGGAAGTAGCGCTAAGAAAATTAACTTGATCTCATAAGTATGATCAACGCTATAGATTAATGTCAACTAGATTAATGTCAACTAGATTAAGTGAGGATTTTATCCTTAAATTTTGGTATAACACCCTAACAACCTGTTAACCTTCAACCTGTTAACCTTCAACCTGTTAACCTTCAACCTGTTAACCTTCAACCTGTTAACCTTCAACCTGTTAACCTTCAACCTGTTAACCTTCAACCTGTTAACCTTCAACCTGTTAACCTT
>NZ_JAAHHM010000079.1:20294-34743 GCF_010692445.1 Moorena sp. SIO3E8
TAACCTTCAACCTGTTAACCTTCAACCTGTTAACCTTCAACCTGTTAACCTTCAACCTGTTAACCTTCAACCTGTTAACCTTCAACCTGTTAACCTTCAACCTGTTAACCTTCAACCTGTTAACCTTGGCTAATAGGCCACGCGATCGCGTTCAACCTTTATCTTTAATACCCGCCTATGAGTCTTTCCAAGATAGCTCAGTTTATCATTGGTTTTATTCTCGGCATTGGCATCTTAGCAGGTGCTGCTGTTGGTACAGTTTATTACTTCTTTACTAAACTAGCAGTTGAGCCGGAAAAACCCGTTTTTGCTGAGGAGCGACCCCAGAAGTCACCGTCACCAAAGGCCCAACCCACCAGTTCATCTGGGCAGTCTAAACCAGCAACTACTCCCAAACCCATTCCTAGTCCTAGTCCTTTACCAAAACTGGAACCGGGTGCTTATCGAGCCAGTGTTACCTGGCCACAGGGGTTGATTCTTCGGGACTCCCCTAGCTTGAACGCTCAACGCATAGGTGGTATTGGCTACAATCAGACCCTGATCATCCTCGGATACAGTGATGATAAGCGATGGCAGAGAGTACGCTTGCCTGGTAGTGACCAAAAAGGTTGGGTTAAAGCAGGTAATGTCAAAAAAATAAACTAATAGTTTCGAGCAACACTCAACACTCAATACTTAATAAGTCTGGTTTTTGTTAAGAAAATTAGCTAAATATTAATCTTGATTGCAATATTGCCGATCTAGCTTCAAGGCCAGAATCCAGAATGATAGGGTTATGAAACTAACTTTTAATACCATCAAAAAAGTTAAATTTCTACCTAACTGAATTTCTGGCTAACAGGTTTATGTACAACAAAAATACAAATAAAGATCTTTTGGCTGCTGCTGTTACTGCTGCTTTGGGTGCAGGGATTGTCACTTCCTTTGCCGTCAGCCAAGGTCAACACCCAATGATTGCTATAGGAATTACTGCTATGGCTGGCTTAGTTGGTGCCTTGTTACATCAGGCTGACTTAGTATAAATAAAAGTCTTATGATAAGTAATTAACAACTTGCTAATTATCTGGTGGGTTAATTGGAACAAACCACAAGATTCTGATCACCGGTAGCACGAGACCCGTTAGACATCCATCCATTAACAGGATAAGTTATTCTTGCCCACTCACGCCCTTGGGAGTCCTGGAAAAACTGCTCTTGAGGGGGACGGTTGATCAGTCTTACTTTCACTCCATAGGAGACAAGACCCAGTCGGGAAGAGTTAATATTCGGTCTGCTACGGACAGCAATACCATCATTACCTTTATATATAACTTCGCGACAGAGAGATTGTGTTGGATTAGGCCGTACTATTACTGTCTGCTGACAGAACTTTAGATCTTTGGCTCGGACAAATCCAGGAATGGGGGAGTTGATCGCGATCCAACCATTTTTACTAGGGTTCTTTCCAGCCAGAATAACTTCTTCATTAGGCTCTAAGGTTCTGATTGGTTCGATTGATGGCTGTTTGTAGATAAACATTGACTCACCAGCTTGGCGGCAGAGAGATTGTGTTTGAGTAGGGCGTACTCCTCCTGTCCCCGGACAGAACTTGAGGTCTTGGGCTTGGACAAATCCAGGAATGGGGGAGTTGATCGCAATCCAACCATCTTTGCTAACCTTGTTTTCGGCTAGAATAACTCGTTCATCAAGGTCTAAGGTTCTAATTGGGTTAGAGGTTGATCGCTGTTTGTAGATAAACATTGACTCAGCAGCGGCTCGACATTCACCCATCAATCCCTGAGCCAGTTGAAATTTCCCTTGAGTCTGGGCTTGGGTTGGTTTGGCCGAGGGTATGCTGTTGGCGGAATTGGTGCTGGGAATTACGGTAGCCCTAGCCCCTACTCCCCCTAAACTGCTCACAAATAAAGCTAGGAGGGGGAGCAACGTACTCCAGTGACGAATAGTGGTCATGATTTAAAACTATTGCGTTATGGTTAGAGAGGAGAATTGCTCTGTTTTGGTAAGAGTCTTGCTCTATAACTACATGCTTTAATCTCCGATTACGTAAAATCTCTGAGATTCTATTGTCGAAAACATTACCAATGCTCTACTGTTCTCTGTTAAACTAACCGTAAAAGTTTCCTTGGAAGAATCATGGAGACCCTTGCCTATCTTCATCTTGCCTTAAGCGAAGAAGAGCTAGCTTATACTCCTGCAGTTTTGACAGAGTCGAATCAAAAATTGTTTCAGTGGCTCAAGGAGTATAAGGTAGTTACTCACCATCGGATTTATTTAGTGTTGCTAATTGCCATACTTAGCATTGTGGGGATGGCAGAAGAAGCCCTAGCCCAAAGGGTGCTGCGGGAAGGTCGTAGGGGATCCGATGTCACAGAGGTTCAGCGTCGTTTGCGAGAACTCGGGTATTTCAATCGGCAACCAACTGGCTATTTTGGTTCAATTACTAAAAATGCTGTGATTCGGTTCCAACGAGACAAGGGGCTTCCTGCTGATGGGGAAGTCGGACCACGAACCAGAGCAGTACTCTTGCCATCACAAAGCAGAGTAGCACCATCTCGTAGGAATGTTAATCAATCTGGACTCAGACGAGGGTCTCGTGGATCAGCGGTTACGGAAGTGCAGCGACAGTTAAGAGAACTGGGGTATTTCAATGCCGACCCAACCGGTTACTTTGGTCCAGTTACAGAACAAGCAGTGATTCGATTCCAAACAGACTATGCTCTCAGGGCCGATGGGATTGTGGGATCACAAACTAGAGCAGAACTATCTAATGCTTTAGTTACTCAATCACAACCGTTTGGATTCCTACCTGGGGAGATGCCTCTTCCTCCTGCTGACTTTAGCAGTCAAGAACCGATAGCATTTGGTACTCCTATCCGTAGAAAGGAACTACGACCAGGCGATCGCGGTCGAGAGGTTATACGGCTTCAGGAAGCGTTGAGATCTCGGGGGTTTAATCCCGGTCCGGTTGATGGGAGATATGGCGAACAAACTGAGGATGCAGTGTTTAAATTTCAGATACGTAATAATAATCTACTTCCAACCGGGATAGCTGATTTACAAACCCTGCAAGCATTGGGACTTATTGATATAAATCCTGAACCTGAGAAGAATCGCTATGTGGTGGTGATCCCCATTCATAATGATAATGTGCTGCGTGAAGTGCTACGTCAGACGACTCTGACTCGTGAGAATATATCTGATAACGGTCGAGGCGGTTATTTTAATGCTGGAGAATTCTCTAGCCGTAGTAAAGCGGAAAGTCGTTCCTATGAATTGCGATCGCAAGGATTTGATGCCCGGGTAGCCTACTTTTAAGTCAGCTCAAGTCCACTAACAAAGAAATATATTGGGGTGCTCCCTGAGATATTTAACCTCAGGTGTTTATAAATTCAATAAATTTTCAATAACTAGAACCCATGGGACTTGGAATAGCTAGGGTGATAGCTAGGATAAGATTAGTAATAAGCCCACACTTTCCTAATCGGTAAGAAGTTAATAGGTAAGTGTGGGAATATGTCACCAAGGGATTAGCTCAAAGCTTCCAGATAATCCCGAACTCGGTTACGGCGCTTGGGTTGCCGCAACTTTTGTAATGCCTTAGCTTCGATTTGACGTACCCGCTCGCGAGATAGATCTAAAGCGCGACCAATCTCAGCTAGAGAGTAAGGCTGATTATCTCCCAAGCCGAACCGCATCCGAATCACATCCCGTTCACGGTTGGTTAGATCGGCTAGGAGTTGCTGTAAATCTCTTTGTAAGGCTTCTCGCATCAACACTTCTTCTGGAGAGGTTTCCTCAGTTTCGAGTAAATCTCCCAGTTCGGTGTCTCGTTCCTTACCAACTTTAATTTCCAAAGAAACAGAGCGAGGTACTCGTAGTAATACTTCTCGTACCTGAGCCGGAGTCATTTCTAATTCCACAGCAATATCGTCAATGGTTGCTGTGCGGCCACGTTCCTGGGAAATCTTCCGTTGGGCTTTTTTGATTTTATTGAGCTTCTCAGTAATGTGAACTGGCAGGCGAATGGTACGGCTTTGGGTAGCGATCGCCCGGGTGATTCCTTGACGGATCCACCAGTAAGCATAGGTGCTAAATCGGTAGCCTTTGGTCGGGTCAAATTTCTCAACCGCTCGCTCTAATCCCAGAGTTCCTTCCTGAATTAAGTCTAGGAGTTCCAAGCCACGGTTTTGATACTTCTTCGCTACTGACACTACCAGACGTAGGTTAGCTTTGATCATGTGTTCCTTAGCTTGGAGCCCTTCAGCTTGTACCTGCTCTAGCTCTTTGGATGTTAGTTCGGCTAACTCTGCCCAACGCAGTTTGCCAGCTGACATACTCGGCTTCAGTTGAGAAACGTCAATTCCTGCAGCGGTTGCCCACCGTTCTAAGGAAGGACGGTGACCTAACTGGGACGCTAGACGATCATGGGTTTCAATCAGGTGGACAAAGCGCTCCATGACTTTATCTTCGGATATAGCCGATTTATTGCGCAGCCGTAGTAGTTTCATGTAGCGCTGAACTTTTTGAGCTTCCGAGACTTCCTCATCTCGCCTCAGTAGACGAACCCGACCAATTTCCTGGAGATATAACCGAACTAGGTCGGTGGTGCGACGGGTGCTATTTTTGGTTAAGCTAGCCGCGTCTACACCCTCAATCTCCACATCAACTAAGTCATCCACTGATCCTTCCCCATCGTCCCTTGGGCCATTAAGCTCAAAGCTATAGGCAGAAGTCTCGTGATCTAATTCTGTGTCGGCATAGAAAGGAGTGGCTGGCATAATGATCTCTCGATTACAACCAGTGACAACACGGAATTGTGTTTGTCACACTTAGTACTAGAATTCCCACCCATGATGACCGGAGAAACAGTTACTAAAATTTTTTTCCGGCAAGACTTACCGGTTTCCCTGGTAGCCCTTATTAGTATCCGTAGCTAACGGTTCACCCGATGTCTCCACCCTACCTTGCCGCATTATGCTAAAGGTTTATAGATGGCTAAAGGAACGGGATTTCCTGATTTGAGCTATTGATTTGAGCTATTTTAGAAGTAACTCTATAGGTAAATAGAGACCTTGGTCAAAAGCTGTATTAATCTACAGTGCGCATCATGGGGATTCCAGAAAGATTCTCGCTAATTCAAGAAAAAATTTTATTTGGGGGTATCAGGGACTAATACCAAGGACTAAGCAGTAGGCACGCTACTTGCGGAGATCCTTTGCTCGAATGGGTTTTAAGAAACAACGAACTTATGAATAAGTGCATACACATAGTTCAAAATTGCCAAATTATTGCCAAATTACCAGAGTTATCAAATATTATTGCCATCCAGCTATGTGGCCAGATTGGCAATGATATTACAAAACTTTATAAAACATTACCAAAGTTTGCAATGTCTTGATGCAGTCGCTTTAGCTCAAGCAGTGGCATGTCTCTAAAGATTCTATATTTTCAGAATGCCTGATAGACAACAGCAAAATGTCTCAATTTTTGTCTCAGTTTTTTGTCATAGACAACAGCAAAATGTCTCAGTTTTATGTCTGAGTTTTCCTGTCTGAGTTTTAAAGCAGGCGAGCTTCCGGAGCAGGAGACCTTTCGCACTCAGGCAGCAAGGGATACTAGCTGGTGCAGGTAAATTTTTCATGATCATTGCGATACTCTTAAGGCCAAAGGCCACGCTACGCGAACAGAGCCGCTACGCGAACGCACTCGAGATCAGACCATTACTCTGGCTTAGTATCTCGTAACATTAGAGCTTCAACAGCAGCTTGGGGGGTAATCTCCCCTTGGAGCAATCGATGGACTTGATAAGTAATTGGTACTGAAATTCTTTTGAGCTTAGCTCGTTCGATCACAACCTTTGTAGTGTTGACCCCTTCTGCTGTTCCCTCCAAGTTGGCGAGAATATCTGCAAGTTTCTGACCCTGAGCGAGCTGATAACCAACTTGATAATTGCGACTGAGGCGACTACTACAGGTTGCCAGTAAATCTCCTAGTCCCGACAAACCGTAAAATGTTTCTACCTTAGCACCCCAATCTGTACCAATACGAATCATTTCTGTAAGTCCACGGGTTAGCAAAGCTGCTTTGGCATTTGTTCCTAGTTGTAAACCATCACAGGTTCCAGATGCGATCGCCATCACATTTTTCAGGGTACCCCCTAGTTCTACACCGAGGGGGTCTCGATTGGTGTAAACCCGGAAATTTGCCGAAGAAAACACCTGTTGTAGTATCTGAGTTGCTTTTACATCTGTGCTAGCTACTACTGTAGCGGCTGGGAGTTCTTGTTTAATTTCTTTGGAAAGATTGGGACCCGATAGCACCACTACAGGATTGTTGGGAAATTCAGCTTGCCAGATTTGAGAGGGAGTACGGGTAGTTTGCAAATCTAACCCCTTAGTGGCTGTGACCAAGATCACGTCAGGAGACACTGATAATCCCTTTAGCTGTTGCGCTACAGAATTTACCCCCGACATGGAAACAGCAGACAAGATAATACTGCTAGATTTTATAGCATCTGCTAATTTTGTCTGACTCCGACGGGACCACAAACAAACCTGATCACCGTTTTTAGAGGCTAAGCTATAGAGGGCTGTACCCCAAACACCAGCTCCGATTATAGTGATTTTGGTCATTTTGATTGTTAGTTGTTACTTGCCATTCTCCTGCAACTATGCAACTGTTCATCGGGGATAGCGATGCATTAATTCTCGAACTTGCTCGGCATGATAGGAACTGCGGGTGAGGGGAGAAGAAACAACTTGGAGGAAACCGAGGGATTCACCATACTCTTTCCAAGTATCAAATTGGTTAGGGGTTATAAATTCAGAAATTTTTAGGTGTTTTTGAGTGGGTTGAAGATACTGACCAATAGTTAAAATGTCGCAGTCTACTTCCCTTAAATCCGCCATGACTTGCCGGACTTCAGCATCAGTTTCTCCTAAACCTACCATTATACCAGATTTGCTGTAAACTGATGGAGCCAAGTTTCGGGTCCGCAACAGTAATTCAAGGGAGCGCTGATAATCCCCTTGAGGGCGTACTTTCCGATAGATTCGGGGTACTGTTTCTGTATTGTGATTGAGGACTTCCGGTTTAGCTTGAAGAATCGTTTTGAGGGCATCCCAGTTCCCGCACAAGTCTGGGATTAAAACCTCAATAGTGGTATGAGGTGAGACCAGGCGAATGGCTTCAATGCACTTTACAAACTGGGAAGCACCACCATCGGGTAAATCATCCCGGTTGACAGAGGTAATAACCACATGATTTAAACCCATGCGCTGCACGGCTTCCGCTAGCCGTGTGGGTTCAGTGGAGTCAAGGGCTTTGGGTTTTTTCTCAAAGTCAATATCGCAGTAGGGACAAGCACGGGTGCAGGCTGGTCCCATAATTAAAAAGGTGGCGGTACCAGCATTAAAGCACTCTCCGATATTGGGACAAGAGGCTTCTTCACAGACAGTATTGAGTGCTAAATCTCTTAAGGTTTCTTTAATATTGCCGACACGCTGCCATTGGGGCGCTTTGACTCGCAACCATTCTGGTTTAACTACCACTCTTGGTTATACTCCAACTATATATATATATAAATTTAAGTTACGTTACTTTAATCTTGATCCTAGCAAGCTAGGGGCGGATTGCCCCTAAGGCATGATAAAATAGATGAAATCTTAAATTATGGCTTTATCGGGATGTAGCGCAGTTTGGTAGCGCACTTCGTTCGGGACGAAGGGGTCGCAGGTTCAAATCCTGTCATCCCGATTGTGCTTTTGGACTAACTATAAAGGTTAGCTGGTTACAGGTTAGCTGGTTACAGGTTAGCCGGTTACAGGTTAGCCGGTTACAGGTTAGCCGGTTACAGGTTAGCCGGTTACAGGTTAGCCGGTTACAGGTTAGCCAGTTACAGGTTAGCCGGTTACAGGTTAGCCGGTTACAGGTTAGAGGTTCTTCAACCTTCAACCTTCAACCTTCAACCTTCAACCTTCAACCTCTGAAACCTTCAACCTCTGAAACCTTCAACCTTCAACCTCTTAAACCTTCAACCTCTTAAACCTCTAAATAAAGTTCCATCACCTTAGTGATAGGCATTCGCGATCGCACTCCCAAAGTCAAAAGGGAAGTATGTCCTTGATTTAAATGGTCAGTTGCGGCACAGCCAATCATTGCGGCATTATCGGTACAAAACTTCAGGGGAGGGAAAATAACTCGCAAATTATGCTCAGTTGCTGCAGCTTGCAACTGTTGTCTCAATCCACTATTGGCAGCCACCCCACCCCCAACCACAATCGTGTCCAGACCATAGTCGAGAGCACAAGCAATGGTACGCTTGGTAAGCGATCGCACTACGGTTTCCTGAAAGCTGGCAGCAATGTCGGTCACTGGAATTTCTAAGTGTTCCTGCTCGAATTTTTGCACCAGCCTTAGCACCGCTGTCTTCAAACCGCTAAAACTGGAGTCATAGGGATGATAACCACCAGTAGGAAGGGAAATCTTACCTTCTGGCAAGGGAAAGGCTTTGGGGTTGCCCTCTCGTGCTAACTTATCTATAGCTGGTCCTCCGGGATAGCCTAACTTTAATAATCGTGCTACCTTATCGAAGGCTTCACCTGCAGCATCGTCACGGGTTGCGCCCAGTATTTCATAGCTACCACAGGTTTTGACATAAATTAAGCTAGTGTGACCGCCAGACACCAAGAGACTCAAAAATGGTGGTTGTAGTTCTGGCTCACTGAGATAGGTGGCGTAAATATGACCTTCTAGATGATGGATACCCAAAAACGGCTTGTGGTGAACCATGGCCAGGGTTTTGGCAGCTGTGACCCCCACTAGTAGAGAGCCCACTAAGCCGGGAGCGCAGGTAGCAGCAATGCCGTCAATTGCTGCCCAGTCCAGTTGAGCTGCTTCTAGGGCTTGCGCGATCGCATGATTGATGGTTTCTAGATGGCTACGGGATGCTACCTCTGGCACCACACCGCCATACTGCCGATGCATAGGAATTTGGGAAGTAACGATATTGCTACAACATTTACGATTTTTAACAATCGCCACAGCTGTTTCATCACAACTGGTTTCTATTGCTAAAACACAAGCCATTCACCAATGACCTTTATTGAAACACTACTTTTAGTTAATTAAACTTTACTAGATACACGGCTCAGAGTAAGATTGCCTGAGTGTACAAATAATTTGATCTTTTGGTTTGTACAAAAAACTTTTTGTTTCTTAACAAAAGGAGACACTTTCTATGCGACGATTGTTAGCTTTAATTTTTGCCGTCTCTGTTTGGTTTTGCGCCATCAGCCCAGCCTCTGCTTCTTTGGATCATCTCACCCCTTGTAGTGAGTCTGCTGCATTTCAAGCCCGGAAGGCTGAGTTCGTAAACACTACAGCTGACCCCAATTCCGGTGCGAACCGATTTGAGCGGTATTCTCAAGCACTTTGTGGTGATGAGGGATATCCCCGCTTGATTGTGGATGGTCGTTTCTCCCATATGGGTGACTTCCTGATTCCTAGCTTACTCTTCCTCTATATCACTGGCTGGATTGGCTGGGCAGGTCGCAGCTATCTACAAGCGATTCAAAAGGGTAAGAACCCAGAACAAAAAGAAATCATCATTGAAGTCCCCTTGGCATTTAGTAAGATGCTATTGGCTGCCTCATGGCCTTTGTTAGCATTCAAAGAAATCACCACTGGTGAAATGTTTGCTAAAGATGATGAGATTCCTGTCTCACCACGCTAGCAATCATACTTAGACTCCCTCGCGGGAACGCTTTTAGCACTGAAAAGTTAGCTAAAAACTACTGTCGTTCTCGCTAATCAAATTTTCGCGCTTTTATAGACAGGGCATTATATTGATGTGCCAAAATGTCTTAAAATAGTTACCGATTTTAGGAGAATGTTCCATGCAGGATTTAGTTAAGTATTTGTCCCTAGCACCAGTGTTATTGGCTGTTTGGATGACCATTACGGCTGGAATTTTGATTGAATTTAACCGCTTTTTCCCGGATCTACTTTTCCATCCGTTGTAATTAGCAAGAATGGGTAAAAATTGAAATAATTCATTCCGGACTAGTAGTAGGTAAGCTAATTAATTTGTAGCTCCTACCCCAGTTAGCTGAATTATTAAAATTTACCCTAAAAAACCTTTTGATAATTTGACAAAAATAATTCAGAGTGCAGAATCCGTAATCCAGAAGTAGGGTCGAAGATTTCTGAACTATTTCTGAATTATTAAGTTGCTGAATCCTGAATTTAGCAACTAATAATTCTGCATTCTGAATTGATAATTCAGAATTCGGTTGACTTTTTGTAAAATTGTTTGAAATGGCAAATCTGGCACTGCTGAGTGTATCTGACAAAACTGGACTAATCGACTTTGCCCGTCAGCTAGTAGAAGAATTTAAATTTGATTTAATCAGCAGTGGCGGAACGGCTAAAGCCTTGCAATCAGAAGGTTTGCCGGTAGCGAAAGTGTCTGATTACACTGGCTTTCCAGAAATTTTAGGTGGCAGGGTTAAAACCCTACATCCACGAATTCATGGCGGAATTTTGGGAAGGCGAGATTTGCCCGAAGATGTGGCAGAAATGGAGACAAACCAGATTCGTCCCATTGATTTGGTGGTGGTGAATCTCTATCCATTTGAACAGACTGTTGCTAAACCGGACGTGAGTTTAGCAGAAGCAATTGAAACTATCGATATCGGTGGTCCAACACTGCTGAGGGCAGCTGCGAAAAACTATGCTCACCTGACAGTGCTGTGTAATCCTAGTCAGTATCAGGATTACTTAGAGGAGTTGCGCCAGAATGGAAATCAACCATCAATCGAATTCCGTCAGGCTTGCGCTATAGAGGTTTTTGGTCATACCGCTGCCTATGACCATGCGATCGCATCCTACCTGATCGGCTACGAAGATCCAGTGTCCCTACCAAAACGATTTACCTTATCTGGACAACAGCGCCAATCTCTACGCTATGGCGAGAATCCCCATCAACCGGCATCGTGGTATCAATCCGGAACGGTTCCTACTGGTTGGGCTGCAGCCACTAAACTTCAGGGTAAGGAACTCAGTTACAACAACCTGGTAGATTTAGAAGCTGCACGGCGGATCATTAATGAATTTACTGACACTCCAGCCGCAGCAATTCTCAAGCACACCAATCCTTGTGGGGTAGCGTTGGCAGAAACCCTATCGCAAGCCTATCAGAAAGCATTCAATGCTGACTCTATTTCTGCCTTCGGTGGAATTGTGGCATTAAATCAACCCATTGATGCTGCTACAGCTGTGGCGTTAAAGAAAACTTTCTTAGAATGTGTAGTCGCACCAGGCTGTGAACCAGAAGCTCAAGAAATTCTCAGTGCTAAGTCGAAGCTAAGGGTGTTGCTATTACCAGACTTACAGACCGGATCAAACCAAACGGTGAAAGCTATTGCAGGGGGGTTTCTGGTACAAGCTGCGGATGATGCTATGGATAATCCTGAGAATTGGCAAGTGGTGACCCAAAAGCAACCTACTCCTGACCAAATGGCAGAATTATTATTTGCTTGGAAGGTGTGTAAGCATGTTAAATCTAATGCCATTGTCGTGACACGCGATCGCACAACCTTAGGTGTGGGTGCTGGTCAAATGAATCGGGTAGGTGCAGTCAATATAGCTTTAGAACAGGCTGGAGAAAATAACAAAAATGCGATCCTTGCTAGTGATGGATTCTTCCCCTTCGATGACTCAGTGCGGACAGCTGCTAAAGCAGGGATTGAGGCAATTGTGCAACCAGGTGGTAGCTTAAGAGATCAAGACTCGATTCAGGCAGCAGATGAACTGGGATTAATCATGGTGCTCACCGGTATGCGCCACTTTTTACATTAGTTATTTAAATTATCCAGAAGAAATAGTCGTGATTCGGAGCAAATTTATCGAACACTAAATTTGATCCCAATCACGCATTGTTAGTCATTTCAGTTGATTGAAGCCGACTAATTAGCCAGGTGTCAAAGATGCTTATTGGCTTAGTTTTGAGTAAATGCGCGTTGTATTCCCTATTTCCGTATTTACCCAAACCCTTATCACCCAAAATTTTGAACTTATTGTATTTTGAAACACACTTGAAGTGCTTAAGGGAGCGAAACTAAGTCAACTGCCTAAGTCCTTTTGACAAAAAATACATAATAAATTCAATATTGATGAGTATTTATCTTTTAAAATTTAGGCATATAATACTATAAAGTGGTGATGAGAATGGTAAAGTTATGCAACTATGTAAAGATGCCTTAGGAATTCTCAAAGAAACTAGTCGAACTTTCTACATTCCAATTAGTTGCTTACCAGGAGGGTTACAAGAATCTGTTGCTTCTGCATACTTGTGTATGCGTGCAATTGACGAAATTGAAGATAATTTTGATCTTGATAACCCTACCAAGGCTTCACTGTTGCGAAAAATTAGTTTCGGTCTACAAGGTATAGGTAATGGATTCAGTGCCTCGGGATTATCTTTAGCCTTGAGTAACCACGAACAGCCTCTTCCAGAAGTAAGCATTCGCATTGGTGAATGGGCAATGCTAGCACCGGAAACCATTGCACCTCGCATTTGGGAAGCTAGCGCAGCTATGGCAGATCGAATGGCAGCTTGGGCTGAATGCGGTTGGGAAATTAATACAGAAATGGATTTGGATGCTTATACTTATAGCGTTGCCGGGTCTGTAGGATTGTTACTTTCTGATTTATGGGCTTGGTATGATGGTACCCAAACTAACCGTAGTTATGCAGTTGGTTTTGGTCGGGGTTTACAAGCAGTCAACATTCTACGTAACCGCTCTGAAGATTTGACAAGGCAAGTGGATTTTTTTCCCAACGGCTGGGGCGAAGAAGAGCTACAAAAATATGCTCGGAGAAATCTCTATTTAGCTGATGCTTACACCAATGCTCTGATGAAGAATAGTCCAGCCAGAAATTTTTGCCAAATTCCCCTAGCATTAGCTCATGCAACCCTTGATGTTTTAGCCCTCGGACAATCTAAACTAACCCGCAGTGCAGTGATGGGTATTGTTGAGGAATTAACAACTAAGTAGATAGGAAACTTTTGAGTCAGCTCCAATCCCTTGATTGTTATTAGTTACAATTCACAAATATAGATTTTTCTAAACTTACTTAAGTTAGATGCGCTTACCCTACCTCAATACCCTATTTCATATTTGGGACTTCCTGTCAATGGGTAAGTCAAGGGCAAAAAAATATAGTTGCTCTTGCTCCAACGGGGAGAGGTATTTTCTTAGGAAGGATTAAGCGATCGCTCAAGAACAACACACTTTCGTTTTTTTGCTGAGCTTCAATCGGGCTAAACCCTATATTTTGTAAAGCTTTCAGCGAGTGCGATCGCCATCTGTGTCAGAAATGCAAGTATAGCGCTTCCGATATTGCTTCCAATATTGAGTAGAACACAAATCAACTCTAGGGGCGCACACCGTGCGCCCAAGTGCTTATGGCCGATTACATAAGACCTAGTTGTTGCAGAATGCCGTTACCAGTCAGCAACTCGGTAGCCAAGCCAATGGCGAAACCAAGCATTGCCAAACGGCCATTCCAAGTTTCAGCAAAGTTGGTGAAACCGAACTTAGATTCTTGCTCTTGAGTCATTGTTATAGATCTCCTAGCTCTTTGTTAGCTTCTGTAATATAAGTTAACCTATTTTGGAAAAAGTTGCAACATTTATTTATATGTTTTTTTTAAAAAATATGGTATATGAGGATACGCTTTGCCTGAAATAGGGATAACTGGAGGCTATGGGGAGATAGGGTTGAAGGTTAACAGGTTGAAGGTTAACAGGTTGAAGGTTAACAGGTTGAAGGTTAACCGGTTGTTCGCTTGTGGCGTTCGGTGTAGGGTAGGTTGTTCGGGTAGCTTGGCCTTTTGGCCAAGGTTCTAAGCAGCAACCAGCAACACCGACTAACCTTCAACCGACTAACCTTCAACCGACTAACCTTCAACCGGTAACCTGATAACTTGCAACCGCAATCAACTAATACCTTTGATTACTACTTGGTCAGTTAAGATCAATCGCAATATCACCCTGTGCTCCTGACCATGAACTCCGCACGTTTCCTGATCCTGCAACTGCTGATGACTACGGTAGTAGCCTGTGCTTCAACCAGCACCTTAACTCAAGCACCTGCTGCACCGATTTTACAAAAGTCCTCGTCTGAGGAATCTCCCCAAATTGCTCAGGCACCTACACAAACAAATGCTTTATTGACAAAAACCCTAATCGATACCAAACCTCTGACACCCCAACGGATTCAAATTACCCTGGATGATTTACCCCAACCCTTTGCTACTACTAGTGCAGCGCGGTAGAAATGCTTGAGCAGCTGCGGATAATGGTGAAACAGAAGGATGAACCGCTGACCCACTCGCACTCGATGCTCAGCTCATCCGATTACACTCTTCACAACTAGGCTATGCC